>JALNZK010000022.1 GCA_023229365.1 Pseudomonadota bacterium
TCGCGGTTCGGCGCGAACGGCGGGGACAGCATGCTCGGCAACCTCGTGTGCGAGGCGATGCAGCGCCGGAAGTACGTGGAGACCGACTTCTGCGTCACGAACTCGCTCGGCATCCGGACCGACATCCTCGAGGGCGACGTGACGGTGGAGACGATGTTCAACGTGCTGCCGTTCGAGAACACCATCACGAAGATGGTGCTCAGCGGCGTCGAGGTCCAGGCGCTGCTCGACTACTCCACCGCGCGGAGCGCGGGGCGCGGCTGCGCGGCGCAGATCCAGGTCTCGGGCGTGACGTTCGACATGAACTGCCGGAACGGCAAGGCCGAGAACGTCATGATCGGCGGGACGAAGGTCGAGCCGCACCTCTTCTACGAGCTCGCGACGAACAACTACATGGCGTGGGGCGGCTCGGGCTTCGAGATGCTGAAGATCAACACGACCAAGGAGGACACGGGGATCTCGCTCCGCGACGCGGTGACGAGCTTCATGCTCCACCACCCCGTGCTCCCCGAGTGCGAGGTCGAGGGCCCCGGCGGCTGCGAGTCCGGCATCGCGGTCGAGGACGGCCGCATCCGGCCGACATACTGAGGGCGGCATGGGCGAGTGTCGACACGGCCTCCTGATCCTGTTCGCCGTCGCGGCGGCCGCGATCGGCTGCGAGAAGCGGATCGCGAGCGTCGACGACGGCCCGCTCAGCTTCGAGGTGCGGATCGTCGACGGCGGGATCGGCTCGGAGGAGGAGCCGCTGCCGTTCTCGCACGCGCCGTTCGCGTTGACCGTCGACGTCGACGCGATCGGGCGCGACGGCGCGCCGGACACCGCGTTCGCGGGGACGCTCCACCTCAAGATCGAGCCCCGCGGGAAGCTCGCGGAGGACCAGGCCGAGTGGCTCGAGATGACGGGCGGCGTCGCGCGCGGTGTTCCCGTCCGGCTCTACGACGTGCACAACGTCGCGAACGTCTGGGTGGAGCACACGGGGACCGACGACTCTCCGGGGAACTACGCGACCGGGCTCTCGCAGGAGATCCGGGCGGTGAACCCCACGATCCGCAACGTGCAGGAGGTGACCCCGGATCCCGTCCTCCAGACGTGGCTGACCTCGGCGCTCGCCGGCGAGTTCGTCATCGTCGATCTGGAGGGCCGGACGGTGGTCGTGACCGGCGTGACGAACGACGGCTGCTACGTCACCGACACGACCGAGCCCGGCCTCTCGTACGCGTCGATTTACGTCTACAACTTCTCGAGGCCCGAGGTCGAGGTCGGAGACCGCCTCGGGAGCCTGAGCGGCACCAACGACGAGTTCTTCGGGTTCACCGAGCTCTCGTTCCCGTCGTGGAAGGCGGACGGCACGGCCGAGGTGCCGGCGCCGGTGGTCATCGACGCGGCGAACGTGGACGACAGCGACACCCTGGAGATGTACGAGAGCGCGCTCGTCGAGGTGCAGGACGCGGTCGTGTGCCCGCTCGGCGAGGGCTTCTACACCTACGGCCAGTGGGCCGTGCTCGTGGATCCGGCCGCGGACTGCGGCGGTGGGGACGGCAAGATCAACGTGGTCAGCGCGTTCACGGCCGCCGACTTCGATCCGGAGGAGCACGTCGGCGAGACGCTGCCGCTCGTCAGGGGCAACCTGCGCTTCCACTCGTCGGCGGATCCGTCGTGGATGATCTACGTGCGTTCGGAAGAGGACATCGCCGCCGCGGGCGCCGACTGAGGCGTCGCGGGGGCCCGCATTCGAGGAGGACGAAAATGAGACGATCGACGATGACTTTGGTGCTGCTCGCGGCGCTCGCGGCCGCGGCCGGCACGTGGTTCACGGCCTGCGGCGCGACCGACAACGGCGGCGGCTCCGATGGCGACACCGACAGCGATACGGACACGGACGGCGACTCGGACGCCGACACCTCGATCTACGACGTCCGCCAAGGCGAGGTGCCGGTCAACGAGGTCGTGACCCTCGCCGGCGTGATCGTGACGGCGCCGACCCTGATCGACTCCGAGGACGGCAGCGGGACGATCTACGTCGAGGAGCCCGAGGGCGGGCCGTGGTCGGGCATCATCCTGTACCTGTACAGCGACGTGACGCTGGAGGTCTCGGCCGCGCGCGGCGACGTCGTCACCGTGACCGGGCAGTACCAGGAGTTCTACGGGCTGTCCGAGATCGTCGTCTCCCAGGCGACGGATCTCGTGGTCACCGGCACGGCCGACGTCCCGGCGCCCGCGGTCGTCGCGCCCTCCGGCGTGTGCACCGGCGGCGCGGACGCCGAGTCGTACGAGAGCGTGCTCGTCAGCGTCGAGGACGTGACCGTCACGGACGAGGACATGGGGTACGGCCAGTTCCAGGTGGCGGACGCGCTGCTCGTCGCCGACACCTTCTTCGTCGAGGGCGGCGGCCCGTCCACCGGCAACGTCACGGTGGCGGACGGCGACACGTTCGAGGCGATCCACGGCATCCTCGAGTTCGGCTACGACGAGCACAAGCTCTCGCCGCGCGACGCCGCCGACTACGTCGGGTTCTCGGGCGGCGACACCGACACCGATTCCGACAGCGACGCGGACGTGACGATCTACGAGATCCAGCAGGGCGACGTGGACGAGGACACGGGCGTGATCCTGACCGACGTCGTGGTCACGAGCCCGCTCATCTACGACGGCTCCGGCTTCTTCGTCGAGGAGGCCGCGGGCGGGCAGTACTCGGGGATCTACGTCCACGTCTGGGAGCCGATCGACGATCCGGTCTCGATCTCCGTCGGCGACCTCGTCACGATCACAGGCACCTACACCGAGTTCTACGACTTCTCGGAGGTGTCCATCAACGGCGGCTCGGACGTGACCTACCTCGACGCCGGGACCGTGCCGGCGCCGGTCGCGATCTCCGATCCGGCGACGATCGCCACCGGCGGCGCGGACGCCGAGGCGTACGAGGGCGTGCTCGTGACCGTGAGCGACCTGGCGGTCACGGATGCCGAGGCCGACGCGTACGGCAACTTCATCGTCGACGACTCGCTGTGGGTCGGCTCGCTGTTCTTCACCGATTGGCTCGAGTACACGGTCGGCGACACTTTCACGTCGATCACCGGGACGATGTACTACACGTACTCGAATTTCATTCTCGAGCCGCGCACGCTCGCTGATTTGGTGGAGTGATGCGTCGAGCCCTTCTCGCATCGGGCGCCTTCGCGCTCGCGCTCGCGTGGAGCGGGATCGCCGCAGCGCAGTACGAGCCGCCGCCGCCCCCGCCCCCGCCGCCGGTCGATCCCGCGGCGCCGGCTCCGCCCGAGGCGATGCAGCCGGCCGAGCCGCCACCCGCGCCTGCGCCGGAGCCGTTACCCGCGCCCACGCCGGAGCCGCCGCCCGCGCCGCCGCCGCCGCCGCCCGCGCCGCCGCCTCCTCCTCCTCCCCCGCCGCCGAAGAGCGAGCCGTCGGAGTGGGACAGGTGGTTCGGCGGCAAGTTCATGGACACGCGCCTCACCTTCGTGTTCACGGACGACAACACGCTCGCGGGGCCGGAGGACCGATCTCCGCAGCCGGGCTTCTTCAACGTGGACGACGAGCAGTTCTACGAGGGGCTCGACAGCGAGAAGCGGGGCCGCGAGAACGAGACCCAGCTCGTGCTGTACAAGCGCATGCCGTCGTACTTCCACAGGCTCGACGCCGAGGCGGCGCTCGTGCTCGAGATGGCGATCGGCATCGACGACACGCAGATCGGCGACGACGGCAGCTACCTCAAGCTGAACCTCTACACGGAGCGCGACGACTTCGACGGCGACAACGTCTCGCTGACCCTGTTCCCGGTCGACTCCCAGCGCATGCTGCTCGGCTACACGTACGACATCACCTGGGGCGGCGAGCGGATCTTCCCGAACAACCCCGGGCTCGTCCCCGGCGCGCGGCTCAGGTACGACTTCGCGGTCGGCGGGACGCACGAGGGGTACGTGTACGCCGGCGTCAAGACCGCGCAGCTCCTCAACCAGGCGATCGACGAGCGGCAGACCTACTACGGCGCGCTCGGCGGGTTCGGGGTCGGGATCACGAAATGGCTGAGCTTCGACGGGAGCGGCGGCTACTTCCAGCGCGGCGCGTTCCCGCCGCAGAGCTACACGGACACGAGCGAGGACGGCGACGCCGAGGACGCCACGGGCATCGGCGGGAAGACGATGGACGCGTTCGGCGGCTCGGCGCGGATCGTCCTGCACCACGGCCTGCCGATCCAGGACTCGGTCGACTTCCGGCTCTACAAGGTGACGCCGGACGCGGCCCAGATCATCGGCGCGACGCAGGCCTACGACGGCGGCTTCGCGTTCTCGCTCTCGGGCGAGTACACGCTCGTCGCGCAGTCGCTCATCAAGTTCGACGACGCGAACTCCTCGGAGTACGTGCCGTCGTCCGCGGCGGCCGTGAGTGGAAAGCTCCGCCTGGCCCGGGCGCGGTTCCACGCCGACTTCGTGCACCGCGATCTCGCGTACGTCGTGTTCGACATCCCGGGCGTGTTCCCGTACCACGGGTTCCCGGGCGGCGCGGACGCCCGGCCCGAGTGGTTCTTCGCCGTGGGCGCGGACTACTTCTTCGAGACGTCGCGCCTGACGCCGGGGCTCATCTTCGCGTACAAGCGGCCGGCCGTGTACTCGATCACCGACTCCGAAGGCGTCGAGCACAACTCGGTGTACAGGAGCGTCGAGGACATGGAGATCCTGCCCTCCGGACAGGAGCCGTTCGACATCCTCTCGTTCAAGGCCACGCTGAAGTGGGACGTCGCGCAGTTCCTCGCGTTCGTCGGCGAGCTGCGCTACACGCTCGACAAGAACAAGTCCAAGATCGGCGAGGACAACACCCGCGAGTGGGAAAAGAAGAACGTGACCAACCAGCTCGGGTTCGCGCTGCTCGCCCAGGCCAAGTGGTAGCGAGCGTCTACGTCCACCTGCCGTTCTGCCGCGGACGGTGCCCCTACTGCGACTTCACCTCGAACGACGCCGCCGAGATCCCGGAGGCCGCGTATGCCCGCGCGCTCGCGGCCGAGCTGCGGTGGCGGATGTCGATGCCCGGCGGGGCGGGCCCGTTCGAGACGGTGTACCTCGGCGGCGGCACGCCGTCGCTCCTGCCGGCTGCCTGGATCGCCGGGATCCTCCGCGCGCTCCCCGTCGCGCTCGGCGCGGAGGTGACCGTCGAGGCGAACCCGGGCGACGCCGACGCGGGCTGGTTCGAGGCGCTCGTCGCCGCGGGCGCCACGCGCTTCTCGATAGGCGTCCAGGCGACCGACGGCGCGCGGCTGCGCTGGCTCGGGCGCAGGCACGGCGTCGACGAGGCGATCCGATCCCTGCGGCTCGCCAGGGAGTCGGGCGCACGCTCGGTGAGCGCGGACCTGATCTACGGGACGCCCGGGCACACGCCGGAGGGGGCGGCGGCCGAGGCGCGCGCCCTCGTCGAGCTCGGGGCCGAACACGTCTCGGCGTACGAGCTCACCGTGTCGCCGCGGACTCCCCTCGGGCGGCGGGCCGCGGCGGGCGATCTCGGCCTCCCGGGCGAGGAGGCGCTCGTCGCGCTCTGGGACGCGGTCGGCGCGGCGCTCGCCGGGCTCGGCCTCGAGAGGTACGAGGTCTCGAGCTACGCGAAGTCCGGGCACCGCTGTCGCCACAACGAGAGCTATTGGCGCGGCGGCGAGTACGCGGGGCTCGGCAGCGGCGCTTGCGGGCACGCGAGGACGGCCGAAGGAAGGCTGCGCTACGCGAACACTGCGGACGTCGGGGAGTACGTCGAGGCCGCGCTCGCGAGACGTTTCCCGGCGGACGGAGGCGGGATCGGCCAGGGCGCGGTGTCGGACCCCGTCGACGACGCGGCGCGCGCCCGGGAGCTCGTCATGCTCGGCCTGCGGTGGGCGGACGGGATCGATCTCGACGAGCTCGACAGGCTCGCCGGCGCGGAGCGGACCGCCGCGTTCTCGTCGTCGCTGATCCACGACGGGCACGCCCGGATCTCGGGGCGCCGCCTCGTCCCCACGCGCGAGGGGATGCTCCTCGCCGACGGGTTGGCGGAGAGGTTCTGAGGGCTACTCGGCCTTGCAGACCCCGCCCGCACAGACGAGGTCGCCCGGGCAGTCCTTGTCCTTGGTGCAGTTCTTCGGGGGCTCGGCCGCGGCCGGGGCGACGACGGCCGGCTCCGGGGGCGGCGCGACGGGCGCGGCGGCCGCCGGCGGCGGAGTCCCGTACGGGACGAGCGGCGCGACCACCGCGGGGATCTCGTTCCGGACGGCCCGCTTCGAGTACTGGTTGATGCCGGGGCCCATCATCGAGTCGACCGCCCGCCGGGCCGCCATGCGCAGGTGATCCATGAGCCGGACCTCGTTGCCCCACGGCGCCTGGACCGTGGCCTCGGTCGTGCCCCACCACGTCACCTCGCCGGTCTTCGTGGAGAAGGCGCGCAGCGAGATCTGGGCGTAGGAGAGGAAGAAGCGCGGCGTCAGCTTCCCGAAGTCGTCCCGGAGGTAGCGGAGGGTGTCCGGATCCACCGCGTCGGCGTCGCCGTAGACGACGAAGTCGGCCTCGGTGATCTTCCCGATCTGGCGCAGGATCTCCAGGTCGGAGAGATCGGCGTTGTACATGCCGGCCTCCGTGCGGCGCACCTCGGCGACGACGCGGTCGAGCATGTTCCGCTCCACGACGTCCACGCCGTGGCGGAGGAACTCGATGGTGACGAGATCCGCGAGGCCGCTCCCCTTGTAGCCGGTGAAGGTGAGCACGGCGACCTTCTGGCCCGGGACGATCGCGAACTGGCCGTAGCGGTTGGCCTGGACGACGGACGTCATCGTCTCCTTCGGCCCCATGAAGCAGCCGCCGAGGCACGCGCTCACGAGCGCCGCCGCGACGGACAGCACGAGCATCTTCGGCGTCTTCATCGCGCACCTCCCGTCGGCAGGAACCGCGCGACCATCTCGTCGACGATCGCGATCACGTTCGAGGTGCTGGTCATCTCCGGCTGCTTGGCGAGCAGCCGCGGCGTGATCCGCTGCGCCAGGTACATCGTGTCGACCCAGACGACCTGTCCGGTGCGCGTGTCCACGCCCGTGACGCTCAGCCCCGTGAGCCCGATGTAGTAGAGCTCGAGGTTCGGCGTCATGTTCCAGCCGCCGCGCTCGGCGATCAGCGTGCCGCGCACGAGCAGATCGACCTTGAGCAGCTTGCCCAGGCGGCGGATCTTCTCGACGTCCGAGAGATCGAGAAGCTCCTGCTGGATGAGCCCCTGCTCGCGCACGAGGTCGTTGACCTTGTTGCGCTCGACCATCTGGACGCCGCGCGAGGCGAGGGCGTTGATGAGCGCGTTCGAGTAGAGGATGACGTCGGCCGCGTCCTGCTCGGTCCCGAGGGAGCCCTTCTGAGCGGCGACGCTCGCCGCCGCGGCGTCCTTCTGGAGCACCGACGAGCCGGACGCGTAGCCGACGTAGAGCACCGCCGCGCGCCTGTAGCTCGCCGGGTCGATGCCGGGCCGGACGAACGACTCGTAGTCCGCGAACTTGTACGGCTGCGGGCCGCAGCCGCTGGCCGCCAGCGCCCCGACGGCGGCGACGGCGACGGCCAGCCACGCTCTCTTCGCTCTGTTCATCGGAATCCGTCCTCCTTTCACCGCCCCCTCGGGAGAGGGCGTGGTCACCGGATCGCGTAGCTCATCTTGAGCAGCCAGTCGCCCGCGCCGTCCTGCGACGCGTCGACCTCCTGCCCGAGGTCGTAGACCCGCTCGACGCGGTCGTTGAGCGCGGCGGGCGGCGTGTTGTAGGGCGGCCCGGCGAGCAGGTTCTTGAGCGCCTTCCGCTGCTGCTGCCGCGCCTCGCCGATCGCCTTGAGCTGGTCTCCCCGGGTGCGCTCCGTCGACTTCGTCGTGATGAGCACGAGCGGGCCCTGCTGCTCCAGGAGCGCCGCGCCCTCCAGGGTCGCCGGCAGGTTCAGGTCCGCCACCGCGCCCGTCGCGATCGTGGCGACGCGATCCTCGGACGGCGGCGGCGGCGCAGCCGGCGTCTGCTTGATCTTGTACGCGAAGTAGCCGCGGAAGGACTGCTCGCCGAGCACCGCGTAGGACGCCCCGCCGCCCACGTCGACGATCATCGGCACGCCGACGCTCGCGGCGCCGCTCGTGGAGCGCAGCAGGCGGTAGACGCCCTCCCCGTAGTAGAGCTCGCGGACGAAGTGCTCGCCGCACCCGCCCCGCGATCTCGCGCAGCACTCGGCGTAGGCGATCGTGTCGTCGGCGACCATCTTCTCGGTGACGTTGAACTCGTACTGGTAATCGGTGACGTTGGAGACGGAGACGCCGATCTTCACGACCTTGAGGAGCGCCGAGCTGTTGACGTCCGTGCTGAAGCGCCGGATGTCGCGGAGCTTGCGCGAGGCCGGGAAGCGCTGGATCTGGAGGTGCTCTCGGCACGGGTTCGCCTGGAAGGCCGCCTCCGCGGACTGGCTGTCGGCGCCGTAGGTCGCGACGTGGACCTTGCCGACGAGCGTGTTGTCGTCCGACGGGAGCGCGACGAGCAGCGCGTCCTCCCCGAGGGTCTCCTCCGCGACGAGCGAGCCGGTCGGGCCGGGCCCCTCGGGGGTCTGCGGGATGACGACGCCGGGGCCGCAGGCGGCGACGGCCGCCGCGAGGGCGAGCGGGAACGCGACGAGACACGATCGCATCGGCAGGTTCCTCCTGTGTTTCGGGGAATACTACTTACTGGAACAGCGGGTTGTCGAGGTCTTCCTTCGTGATCGGCTCTTTGCGCTCGATCTTCTGGAGCATCTCGAACGTCGCGCGGCGCCGTTCGGCCGCGGTGGCGTACTTCTTCCCGGCGGGCTTCTTCGCCGCGCCGGAGGGGGCGCCGGCGAACGCGTCGCCGGCCTGGGCGTTCCCCCCCGCCGAAGGCGCCGGGGCGCCGCCGGCGACCTCCTGCTCGAGCCAGACGTCCACGGCCGCGCCGCCCGGCCTGTCGTGCACCCGGATCGCGAGCGGGCCGGTCGCGGAGCCGCCCACCGGGTGGCGGACCACGGCGTTCCTGATGAGCTCGGCCGACGGCTCCTCCGCGGCCCGGTCGAAGGACTCGAGCTGAGTCGTCAGGAACCTCTCGACGAGCGCGGCGGGGCTCGGCCCCTCGAACCTGTAGACGCCGGGCATCGGCTTCCCCGTCGGGACCGTCCCCTGCGGCATGCGGAGCCCGAAGACGGCGTGCCGGCCCTTGGCGAGCGCCTCCTTCTTCGCGGGCTGCTTCTCGACGGGGGGCGCGTCCTCTTCCGCCGACGTCGCCAAAGGGGCGGCGTCCCGCTCGGCGGCGCGCGGCGCGGCCTCGTCGTCGCCGCAGGACGCGATCGGCGCGGCCGCGAGCGCGGCGGCGCAGCAGGCGATGGGGCGCAGGAGCTTTGCGGCTGCGATCATGGCCGGATGATAGTTCAGTTGAAAACGAGAGACCAGGAATCGATCGAGACGTTGGTGAACCCGCGGCTCGACTGCGGGATCGTGACCGAGAGCGACGAGATCTGCGCCGGGGCGTCCTGGGTCGTGTCCTTGGTGCCCGCCGCGTCCGGGTTCGCGCGCTGGGTCACGAGCTGGAACTGCGCCTGCCCGCTGCACGACGGCCGCCGCACGACCTTGAGCCCCGACTGGAGCTCGTTCAGGGTCTCCTCGTACGCGATGCTGCTGCCCAGCTTGCCGAAGGCTTCCAGGGTCCAGTCGCTTCCGGACTCGTTCCCGTTGTAGTCCACGCCCCAGACCCTCGATCCGCCGGACAGGCACGCGTCGATGGAGCTGCCGCCGTCGACGATCGCCGGGATGAACGTCGTGAAGTACGCGACCCCGTTGAACACGGCGACGCGGCCGAGCATCTTCTCGCCCATGTTGAAGAGAGCGGGGAACGCCGAGCCGAGCTGCACGAACGACATCTCGACCTCGAGCATCTCCTGCTCCTGCGCGGAGAGATCCGCGATCTCCTCCGGCTCGAGCGTGTCGGAGCCCGGGATCGGCTCGCCGAGCCACCAGTTGATCGTCGGCGGCTGGGCCACTGTCCGGGGCACGGCGGTGGACTCGGCGATCTCGTAGGTGAGCCGCTGCGTCAGCGAGAAGATCCGGTGGTGGTCGAGCGCCTCGAGGCCGTCGATCTGGCCGGTGCCGAACAGGATGACGTTGTTCCGGTCCTCGTCCTGCACGATGGTGGGCGCGTTGGTGATCGGGATCCGCGGGAACGGGTAGAGCGGGTCCTCGCACGGCTGCCCCGTGCACGCCTCGGTGCCCCAGTCGCCGTCGGCGGCGTAGTACTCGTCGCAGGTCGACTCGGCGTCCGCCGTGTAGGGGCAGTCCGAGCACGCGCCGGCGATGCAGTCCTTGTAGGGGAAGTGGGTGGTGAGCAGCGTGTCGAAGAACAGCTCGAGGCACCAGCCCTTGTTCGCGCTGTTCCCGCTCGGGTACTTGCTCGCCATGTCGATCCGCCAGAGCCGGCCGCGGTCGTCGCCGATGAACGCCTCGTCGTTCACCGTGAGCGCCCGGAGCGGGTAGGGCACCGCGGGCTCGCCGACGAGCTGCGCGGGCGTCACGTCGGCCGGGTCCTCGCTGCACAGATCCGCCGCCACGGCGGGGTTCAGGTACCGGATCAGCTTGCCGTCGCCGACGCGGACGATGGCGACGCCGGTCGAGACCTCCGGCCCGTTCTCCTCGTCGTTCTTGTAGCCGCCGGGCAGGATCGCCACGGCGACCTCGTGGTCCGCCGCGGTCGACGAGGTGCCGATGGGCAGCACGTCGTTGATGTACACGTAGGTCAGGGCCGGCTTGCCGATCGGCAGGCCGAACACGAACTTCCCGCTGCCGTCCTCGAACGCGGAGTCCTCGTTGTTCCCGGGGAACCGCTCCGAGATCTCCCACCGGAACAGCGGCTCGTCCTCGGGGTTGGTGACGTCGAGCGCGTAGTAGCCGGCGCCGCCCTTTCCGAGCCCGCCTACGACCACGGAGCGCCAGTTGTCCGGGCTGTCCGGGAGCGACGCGCCGGTCGTGCCGGGCGGCATCCGGAAGAGCCGTACGTCCGCGGCGACGGGCGAGCCGTCGACGCCGAAGATGTGCTGGTACAGGCCGCTCTCCTCGACCTCGTAGGACCACGTGAGGGCGTCCGGGTCGTACTGCAGGTTCCAGGTGATCGGGTACTGGCGCACGACGCCGCCGAGCAGGGCGTTCGGCACGTACCCCCACATCTCCACGTTGTTTTCGTCGCCCCAGATGTCGAAGGAGTGCAGGACGCCGTCGTTGGTCCCGACGTAGAGGAACGGTGGCCGCTGGACGTTGTGCTTCGTGCCGATGTCGCCGCCGAGCACGGGTGTGTACTTGAGCTCCTGGAACGCCTGGTACGACGCGACCGAGATCCGCTCCATCGGCGGGGCGAGGAGCGCCGGCGTCGAGTTGTAGATGTCCGCGAGCTTGTGCTCCGCCCGCAGGCTGTCGCCCTCGCCGTACAGGTGCTTCTTGAGCGCCGCGAGGATGCTCTTGGACGTCGCGCAGCCGGCCGTGGACGGGCCGCCGAGGTCGCAATCGGTGATCCCGGCCGAGGCCTCGCTGATCAGCTCGAGCGTGCCCTTGGGGAAGCCGGTCTGGAAGTAGTTGCCGTAGCTGGGCTTGACGCTCGCGAGCGTGGCGTCCGTGATCGTGTAGATGTGCCGCGTCGCCTGCGTATTGAGCCAATGGTGGAGCTTGTCGAGCGTCTCGATCTCCGGCTCGGTGTCCGCCTCCGGCGCCTCGGCGTCCACGCACGGGTAGGACTGCCGGTACAGGTACCCCCGCCAGGGCTCCCCGCCGACCACCTCGAAGCCCGAGTTGAACTCGAACTGGGCGACCGCCTCCCCGTCCTCGTTCGCCGCCACGAACTCGCTCCACTCGGCGTCGTAGTTGTCGTCCTTGACCTGATCCGTGGTCACCACCTCGGTGCGCGTCGCGGTCGACGAGGTGACCGTGCTCAGGATCAGATCGAGCACGCCGGACAGCTCCGCCGGGCCGTCGACGAAGATCGCGCCGTTCGGGCGGCCGTCGCCGTCCTCGCCGCCGCAGGAGTCGTCCACCGTCTCGTCGCTGCACAGGTCCGACAGCGGCGTGGTGCCGCGCCACGGCGGCTGGGTCGTGTAGTCCTCGGGCCAGCCCGCCAGGGCGAGCTCGTTGAGGAACTGCCTCGGGGTGAGGAACTTGTCGGCCGTGCAGTCGGCGTCATCCCCCGCGTCGATGGTGGCGATCTGGATGCACCGCTCGTCGCCGGGCACGCAGATCGTCTCCCCGGTCACGACGTCCTCCACCAGCTCCGGCGTGCAGTAGACCTCCCCCTTCTTGGCGGCGTTGAAGCCGACGACCACGAAGTACATGTTCTCCACGGTCGCCGTGGGCAAGGTGAGCTCTTCGAGCAGCGCCTCGAGCTCGACCACCTCCTGCTTCGAGGAGTTCCACGGGCAGGAATAGGGTTCCGCGGGCACGACCGCCGTGTCGCCCGGAGCGGGCGGGGGGTTCGTCGCGCAGTAGTCCTCCGGGAACTCGAACGCCTGGTTGGGCTGGCCGTCGCTGATGAAGATCACGACCTTCGGGCGACAGTTGTAGAACAGATCGCTGCCGCCCCGCCCCGCCGGGAGCGCGCCCACCTCGTTGCCGAAGAAGTGCCCGACGTCATCGAGCAGGGCGCCGACCGGAGAGCAGTAGAGGGGCTCCGTCGTCGCGAGAACGTCGCGCGCGGCCTTGTTCGAGGACTCCATGTCGTCGGAGAGCACCGCGAGGCCGCCCACCGCGTTGTCGTTCCGGGCGCGGGCTCCGGCGTTCCACGTGCAGCCGGCGCCGGGCAGCTCCGGCAGACCGGACCACTTCTTGCAATTCCACTTCCGGCTCGCGCCGTAGTCGAACCACCCGATGTGCGCCGGAACCTCGCCGGTCAGGGGATCGGCCTCCCCGGACGTGGAGAGCGGCGACGGCTTGTTGTCGTAGGTCATGATGCCGAACCGCGCCAGCGTGCGGTAGCGTTCCAGTATTCCGTTGGCCGAGCGCGCCTTCGCCCGGGTGTGGTAGTTGAAGCAGATGCCGGTCGTGGGGTCGTAGTTGATCTCCTCCTCGCCGTCGCCGTCGTAGTCGAAGTTGTTCTTGCACCAGTGCCCGGACGCGGTGACGGTTCCGCTGAGATCCGCGATGACCGCCTCCGAGCCGATGCACTGCCCGTAGGTCGGGTGCCAGTCTTCGTCGCTGCACGAGATCGCCCGGAAGTGGTCGGACGGGGAGGACGTGTACTCGGAAATGTTGGCCGGGATGCTGTCCCTGTCCGCGAGGGTGTCGTACTGGAGCCCGGGCCGGCTCTCGGGCTCCTCGACGAAACAGTGGAAGTCGTCCGAGGGGATCGATCCGAGCATCACGTCGAGAAGCTGCTGCCACGACGTCTGCCGCGGCGACTCCGCGGTGTTCGCGTCGACGCACGCGTTGTGGGCGGCGGCCTCCCGCGCCATGGCGCCCGGGAATTCGCTCGTCGCGGGGGGGATCTCGAACTCCTCGAGCTGGAGCCAGTCCATGCTGCGCGACGAGTCGATCACCAGGAGCACGTTCGGGTTGACCAGCTTGCCCGTGATCTGGGCGAGAGCCGGCGTCCCAGCGGAGAGCCCGGCGGCGGCCAGGAGCAGCGCCGCATTCCATTTCCCGATCGTCATGCGATCACCTCTTTCACTTGCCGAACACGCTGACGGGTCCGACCGTCATCCTTCCCTTGCCCACTGCGCGGCCGAGCTCGAACTGGGGCGAAGGGACATCGCTCGTGGTCCGTGAGCCGTAGGACGCGGTCGCCTCGACCGTGAACGCGTACCAGCCGTAGTTCTGATCGTCGAAGCACGAGAACCCGGGCGGGCACGGCCCGACCTCGGGGTTGTAGTGCCTCACGGCGGTCATGACGTCCACGCCGTACAGGTCGACGTCGCCGTCCTCCGAGCCCTCGTACATCTCGCGGAACAGCCCCGGCGTGGACAGGAACGCGATGCACCCCGCGGGCGCGCCGGTCGCCGTGCACGTCGACTCCACGCCGTACAGGTCCGTGTTGAGCGGAATCTCGTAGCTGTCGTCGTCGACGCCGCCGTCCGCCATCGCCTCGGCCTCCGTGGAGAGGAACTGGTACTCGTAGTAGTCCGACGAGACCCGCAGATCCGTGGCGACCAGCGCCAGCGCACCCTCGACGAGATCCCCCGCCTGGGTGGCGTCGAGGTACGCGCCCGACGACCGCAGCTCGGCCTGCGTGTGCCGCATGGCGAGGATCCCGAAGCCCGTGAACATGATGATCAGGAGCAGGACGATGATCATCACGTACCCGGCCTCCCCGCGCCGCCGCCCTCCGACCTTCCTTCCTTCGAGCACCATTCGCATCAGCTCCCGCGCCTTGCGGCGACCGTCAATCCAGGTTGACCACTATGTCCTTGAACGACGCCATCCGCGCCGCGATGTTCGGCATCGCCACCTCGGTGACGACCGTTCGCACCTTGTACGCGCCGACGTCCGCGCAGTCCCCGTCGCCGGTGAGGGGCGGCGCCGCCACGTTGTAGAAGAGGGCGAAATTGTTCGCGTCGCCCTTCAGGGTGGACCAGTACGTCCCGCACTGGTCCGCGGGGACCTTCATGACCTCCTGGTCCGTCTTCTCCGTTCGCACCCCGAGCCGGATCACGGCCGAGCGCACCTGCTCCGCCCCGAGGATGGTTTCCGCGGTGATCATGCAGCCGAGGTGCTGGGTCTCCGCGCTCAGGCACCCGGCCGCCCCGGAGACGAACAGCTCCGCTTCGTCGCACGGCAGCATCCGCGCTGCGGACAGGGCGGACAGATCATAGTACAGCGGCGCGGCCCACTGGGTCCCGGTCGCCTGGTAGGTGTTGCGGAACCAGACCTGGAAGTCGGTGACGTAGTCCGCGATGATCTTCAGCGAGGCCTCTATCGGCGGAGCCGGATCGTCGCCGAGGATGGCGCTCGCCGTGCAGTCCGAGAAGCCGTCGTTGGTGATCTGGTCGAAGTCGACGAAGTACCGGACCAGGGCGTTGTGATCGCCGACGCTCTTCACGGTGAACAGCGCGGCCTGGTTCGCGGCGGCGTGCACGAGCTGCCCCGACGCGAAGGCGCTCGGACCGTCCGCGAAGAGCTCGCCGTCCTCCAGGGTGAGCTCGCAGCCGCACGCGTCCTCGTCCTCGATGTCGTCCCTTCCCTCGCAGGCGACCGTCGCGATCCGGGCGTCCGCGGTCTGCCCGTTGGGCGCGAACAGGTGGAGGAAGGCGTAGGCCGGGTTGAACTCGGTGACGCAATCCTCCACCGTCTCGAACGGCTGCACGATGGACACCGCCGCGCTGGATCCGCTCGCGTCGACGTACGCCTGATAGGTGTTGGACGACGCGAAGCTGCCGACGATCACGACCGAGTCCGTGGCGTCGTTGTCCTCGCGGTTCAGGTGGACGACGGCCGGCCTGTAGTACGCGTGCTGGCTGAGCTCGTCCTTCGCCACCATCGAGTCCGGATCGCGTGCCGGGTTCGGGGAGGTGTTCATCCCGGCGCGCTGGAAGTCGGCGGAGAGCATCTCGAGGCCGATGCGGGCGCGCTGCATCGCCTCGGTCTCCATCTGCTGCTTCGTGGTGTCGTGCCCGATGGCGCGGGTCAGGATGTAGAGCTGCGACACGACGATCGCGCCGATGATCAGCGCCACGAGCATCTCCATCAACGTGAACCCGCGCTCGGCTCTCAAGACCGGCCTCCCTTCTACGAATCCTGGGTCCAGCGGCCCGTGTACTCCCGCGTCACCACGTTGCTCAGCTCGACGACGTTGAAGGCGCCTATCACCGCCGGATCCGCGGTCCTTCGGGCCTCGCAATTGGTCCAATCAGCCGCGGCGTACTGCTTCCACTTCGGCCACGTGACCCGGACCCAGACCTGGTACGCGACCGGATCGTCGACGTTGCCGAGCGGCTTCACGCGGTAGTGGACGCAGTACGTCGCCGTGTCCACGTCGCTATGGAGCGGGGTGCCGCTGTGCTCGAGGTGCGTGTCGAACCGCGTGTCCGCCGCGTCGTCCGACAGGGCCAGCCAATCGCCGCCCTCCTCGTCGTCCGCCAGGTCGAGCGCCTGGTTGAGGAGAGGCAGCGACGCGGGCGCCGGGGTCGTGTCGGCGAGCGGCCACGCCGCGGCCTCGTTCTCGAGCCAGGTCATCACGTAGCGCGCCAGGTTGACCGCCGCGGTGTGCTCGCGGCCCATGCTCGCCCCGGACACCGACGCGCGCTGGAGCGCGACGAGGCCGAGCATCGCGACCGTGAAGACGAGGAGCGCCATGAGCACCTCGATGAGCGTGAAACCGCGAGACGTCCTCCTCATATCTCCACCTTGCTGTACGGTGCACCGCCGATCGGGAGGTACACCGCCCTCGTGACATCCATGACGCTGTCGTCCGTTCCGCCGTCGCCGCCGGCGCACGAGCCGGAGCCGCCATCGAAGCGGTTGAACCGGATCACCGCGCCGTTCGTCGCTCCCTCGTCGCCGGTGGACGCGCACACCCGGGACCAGTCGCCGCGCTCGGCCCCGGCCGCGCCCACCGAGCAGATCGTGTCGCCGTCCTCGCCGACGCGGACGTAGAGCTCGCCGTTGCCCGCGTAGCACAAGGCGAAGTCCGACGTCGCGGAGAGCGACAGGTCGTTGCATGAGGGAGTGTCCGTGTCGGCGCCCGTGAGCGCCTGGACCTGCACGCCGCACATCGCAGCCTCGGCCGACAGGTACGGATCGACGTTGAGGTCGAGCTCCGGCACGACCGCGTGGCCGGCGGTCTGCACGCAGGTCTTCGAGATCGAGTCCCAGCACTGCGGCCCCGAGAGCGTGTTGACCCAGATCTTGCCGGTGGAACCGGACACCTCGAGCACCGCCCCGTGGCGGGTCTGGAGCGCGAGGCTCCTCGCCTGGGAGGCGGTCTGCTGCACGAGGTTCACGAGATCCGTCAGGTTGGAGCTGCGCTTGTGATCGACGAGCTGAGGCGCGACGATCGCGGCGCAGATCCCGATGATCACGACGACAATCATCACTTCGACAAGGGTGAACGCTCTATTCTGCGGGTGCCTCATAGCGTGCGGCTCCTTCATCGTTGTTTATAGAGAAAGCAACAATCGTACCCGAATGGCATATCGTCTCGCGCGCCGACGGGGTAATGGGCCAAGCGTTTCATGAATTATCAATAAATTCATATATTAATAGATGATTATCTCGACATTGTCGAGGTTTTCGCGGAGGACAGCGCGGCCTTCGGAACGCCAACGGACCGCCGCCTCGGCAGGGATGGTTTTGCACGCTTTTCGCCTCGTTGAAAAAAGTGCATAGTCGGACCGCGAGGGGAAACGGGGCCCGCCCCGCTGATCGCAAGGAGCGCCGGCATGAGCTTCCCGAATAGGAAGATCGCGATAACATCGCTTCCTTCTCCGATCGCGGCGGCTGCAATCGCCGTGCTCATCGGGGTGTCCGGCTGTTCGCCGAAGGAGCCGGAGCCGAGGTCGACGGACGTCGCGCCGGCCGACACCCCACCCGCAGCCGCGCCTCCTGTCGAGAAGATGGTGCTCGAGGGACCGGGAGAGAAGCTCGTCCGGGAGATCGGGAGCTGGAAGCTCGCCGCGGCGCCCCGCTATTTCGGCCCGGAGAATCTCTACGACTTGATCAACGGCGGCGCCGAAGTCTACGTGCAGTTCGGGCTCGCCGCGATGGTCGCGGCCGAGTACCGCGATCCGGCCAAGCCGGGCCTCGCCGTGACGGCCGAGATCTACGACATGGGCACCCCGCGCGGGGCGTTCGGCCGGGCCGCGCGCTTCCTCGAAGGGCGGCGCGATCCGTCCGGGGCCGGGGAAGGGCTGCCCGCCGCGTTCGCGGCGCGCGGGATGATGGGCGACGGCGATCTCGTCGTCTGGCAGGACAAGTACCTCGTCCACTTGACCTTGCTCGACGAGAGCCCGCAGGCGACCCCCGAGGGGATGGCGGCGGTGGGCGCGGAGCACCTCCCCCGGATCGCGGAGTCGCTGCTCGCCCGGATCGGCGGCGAGACCGCGCTGCCCGCCGATCTCGCGCTGTTCCCGACCGAGGATCGGATCGCGCGATCGGAGACGTGGCAGCCGGCGCGCCTGCTCGACATCGACGGGCTCGGCTCGGGCTACACCGTGCGCTACGCCGAGGGCGGGAGCGCCTGGATCGCCTTCGCGACAGAGGAGCTGCCGATCCCGGAGGCGGCCGAGGCCCCGTGGAAGGCGGTCAAGAGCGCGATGGCCGACGGCCGCCGGGTGGCGCTCAAGGTCGCCGGGACGCGGGTCGTGGGGATCGTCCAGGACGGTGAGGCGGAGCTTTCGGAGGCGCTCGTGGAGCGCCTGAGCGGCGCGCTGCTCGGCGCGTTCACGGCGAAATGACGGACACGGACGCCATGCGGCTCGTCGCCTCGGCAACGATGCTCGGCGTCTTCGGCGCGTGGCTCCTGGGCGTCTGGTCGTATGTCCGTCTCGGGCGACGCGCGAGGACCGCCGCCGCCCGCCGCATCATCCGGTGCGTCGTCTCCGCTCCGGCGCGACTCGTCGCGAACCGCCTCGTGCAGGATCTCGCGACGAACCCGCACTTCGTCGCCTCGATCACCGGGCAGCTCGAGAGCGTGCTCACGGCGATAGTCACCCTGCCGGCGGAGGCGGCGCGTGGCGGTCGTCCCGCGGCGCGGGTCGCGTGCCGCCTCGACGACCTCGGCGACGAGAGCCGGCTCCGGCTCAGGATCGACTTCTCTCCGATCCTCGAGCGCTTCCGCGCCGCTTCGCAGCTCTGGATGTTCCTGTGCTGGCCGATCTGGATGTTTCTGACGGTCGGGTTCGCGGTCCCGTGGCTCGTGCTCTACGAGCCGACGTCTCCCTGGTACGGCCTCGTCTTCGGCTTCGGCGCGCTGCCGGCGATCGGGCAGATCGCCATCGTCGCGCGCTGCAACGGCGTGCGGCGCTACCTCGGCGATGCGGTCGTCGGCGTCGCCGAGGACATCCGTTCCTCCCTCCTCGTCTGACGCCGGCGGCGGAGCGCGGCGTACGTCTCCTCGATCGCGGCGACGTAGCGCGCGGGCGCGTGGAGACGCGCGGCGGCGAGCGCGGCGTTTCGCGCGAGCCGGGCCCTCAGTTCGGGGTCGGCCGCGAGCGTCGACAGATCCGCCGCGAGCGCCTCGGGCTCTCGCATGTCCGTGAGCCACGCATCGACGCCGTGCACGAGCGGCGACGCGATCGTCGCGTCCGCGACGGTCGCCACCCCGGCCGACAGGGCGTTCACCAGCTTCACCGACAGACCGCCGGACGCGCTGCGCGGGACGACGGCGAGATCGGCGGACGCGAGCGCATCCCACGCCTCGCGAACCGAGCCGTGGGGCACGACGCGGATGTGCTCTTCGAGCCCGCGCCTAGCGATCTCGGCCTCGAGGCCGCGGGCGTCGGACGCCGTCACGATCTCGAGGGCGAGCGCCTCCCTGAGCGGGGGCGAGGCCGTGTACGCGTCGACGAGGACGGCGACGCCCTGGTACGCGTCCAGGTTGCCGCAGTAGACGGCGCACGGGCGCGAGGAGGAGCGTCCAGGGCGCCTGACGGCCGGTCCGCAGCCCGGCGGCGGCGACGCCGGGATGCGGGTCACCCGAACGCGGCTCTTGGGGAAGCCGGATCCCGAGACCGCCGCGCGGGTCGTGTCGTCGAGCACGAGGACTCGATCCGCGAGGTGCGGCGCGTCGGCGTCGATCCGGCGCCCGATCGCCCGCGCGACGCCGTCGAACGCGGGGCGAAGGTAGGTGCGCAGCTCGGGCCCCATGAGCGCGTGGAGGTGGAGCACGCGGGGCGTGCGCCGCAGCGGATCCGCGAGCGCCGCGGCGAAGAGCGCCTCGTAGTGGTGCGCGTGGATCACGTCCGGGGCGAGGCGCGCCGAGAGCCGCGCGCAGGCCGCGGCCAAGGAGAGATCGAGCGCGAGCTTGCGCCACGACGGCCCCGATCGTTCGCACGAGAAGGAGGGCACGTCCGGGATCCTGTGGATCGCGAACGGCTCGGCCCGATCGAAGGCGCTGTGCGCGTAGCACAGCAGGTGGACGTCGTGGCCCGCGGCCGCGAGCAGGCGGCACGTGGTCGCGACGAGCGCCTGCGTACCCTGGACGGTCGGGAACGGCCCGCCGAAGACGTGCAGCAGCCTCACGCGTCACTCCTCCAGGTAGCCGAGCCGCTGCAGCCTCGCGGCCACGGCGCGCTGCTCGGCGAGAGTGTAGGCCCGGTCGTGCGGGTTCGGGAAGCCCCCGCCGCCCGGAGCTCCCCCGAACCAGGGCGCGGGAGGGACCCCGAGGAGCGCACAGGCGAGCGGCGCGATCTGCTCGATGGACGCGGGCCGGTCGCCCCGGGGCTGGCCGGGGCCCGCGACGACCAGGATCCCATCGGGCGCGTGACAGCCCGGCATCGAACGGCCCTTGCGGCCGAGGAGATCACGCGCCGCGAGCCGCTCGACGACGGGCCCCGACGCGCGCGACGGGAGGCAGACCGGCACGTAACCGTTCAGGTCGCGCAGCTCGACGACGAGATCGGGGAATCTCGCGCGGTGCGGCCCCGCGTGCAGCTCCTCGCGGCGAACGACGCGCTCGACCAGCCTGCGACCGTCCACGAGCGCCAACCGCTCGAGAGCCGCCTCCACGTCGCGGGCGACGGCCTCGCGTTCACGGTACCGCAGCGTTCCCCGCGGCTCGCGGCCGAGCTGGTTCAACCACACCGACGGCGCGTAGGCGAGCTCCTCGCTGAACGCGCGCGTGCGGCGCCAGTCGATGCCGCCGAAGCGCAGCGCCGACTCCGCGAGCGACGGCGCGAGGCCACCCGCGAACCGAAAGGCGCGGCGGCGCAGCCCGTGCGGGATCGCGGCGACGGCCGCCGAACGCAGCGCGGCGGCGAACGGGGCGCGCGACGCGCCGTCCGTAAACGCGAGGAGCCCGGCGCGCTCGAGGGCGCGGTTCAGGTGGATCGCCACATCGGAGGCCCCGCGCGAGCCGTGATCCGAGAGCACCACGATCGCCGTGTCGTCGGAGGTCGCCTCGACGAGCGACCCGACGGCGCCGTCCGCGGCGGCGTAGACGTCGGCGAGGGAGCGCTCGAGCCCCTCGGAAACGGATCCCCGGCGGCGCGGCGAGCCCGGATCGTGGTGCGCCCAGAAGTGGTGCGCGACGGTGTCCGTGGCGCCGAAGTGGAACGCGGCGACGTCGACCGGGCGCCGCTCGAGGAGCCAGCGCGCGATCTCGGCCCGCCGATGCGTCGTTCGTACCAGGGCATCCACCCGCTCCCGCGCCCCGAGCGCCTCCTCGAACTCGTCGAACGCCGCGAAGTCGAGGTGCGCGCCCCCGAACCGCTCGAGGAGCTCGCGGTGGAGCCCATTAGGGTGCACGAACGAGGCGTCGCCGCGGCTCGTCACCGGCGAGTCCCACCCGGAGATCGAGAAGCCCCTGAGCCGTTCCGGCGGGTAGGTGACCGGGAACCAGGCGGCGCCGACCGCGAGCCCCGCGCGCTCGAGGTGCGCGAACAGGGTCGGCAGCGCCCGATCGCGGGCGACCGTGAAGCGCACGCGGTAGCCCGACCGGATCGTGAAGTCCGGGACCCCGTGGAAGGACGGCGGGGCACCCGTCAGGAAGCTGGTCCACGCGGGGAAGGTGGTCGCGGGCGAGGT
Organism: Pseudomonadota bacterium; assembly: GCA_023229365.1. Lineage (NCBI taxonomy): Bacteria > Pseudomonadati > Pseudomonadota > Pseudomonadota bacterium. The sequence goes on from JALNZK010000022.1 coordinate 21,682, forward strand.
GGAGCGCAGCGGGGAGAGGCCCCCGCGGGCGGCGAGCGCCGCCAGGTTCGGCATGCGTCCCTCGCGGATGAACCGCGCGACGAGATCCGGCCCCGCGCCGTCGAGCCCGATGATCAGCAGCCTTAAGGGCCGTCCCATGGCCGGGTTCTTAGCACATCCGCGTTGCCACGTGACCATGGTCGGGCTAGGTTGTCCGCATGGTCGCCGCCGCGCCCCCCGCGCCGAGCCCTTTCCGCACCGCGCTCGCGATCGGCGTCGCCGTCGCGCTCGGGGCCGCGGCGTTCTACCTCTACGTCGGCGGCGTCCGGGACGGGCTGTCCTGGCGACACGGCCTCGAGGTGCGGGCGATCTCGCCGGACTTCGTGGCCGACGGCGCCGGGCGCGCGCGGCAGATCCCCGACTTCGAGCTGCCGGACAGGTTCGGACGCGCCGTGCGCCTCCGCCAGTTCGACGGTGTCGATCTCCTGCTCGTCAACATCTGGTCGTCGACGTGCGCCGTCTGTCGCGAGGAGGTGCCGGAGCTGACGGAGATGGATCGCCGGCTCTCCGAGATCGGCAAGGTGGCGCTGCTCACGATCGCCGTGGAGCGGAAGTGGGACGACGTCGCGCACTACTTCCCGCGGGGCACGGACCTGCGCATCCTCTTCGACGCCGACGACCGGGTCGCCCGCGGGCTCTTCGGCACGGAGCGCTACCCCGAGACGTTCGTCCTCGATCGCGGGCGGCGGGTGATCGCGCGCTTCGACGGCAAGCGGCCGTGGCACTCGGACGCGATGATGGAGTACCTGCGGTCGCTCCTCTAGGTCAGTCCAGCTGCTCGGCGAGCGCGTCGAGCTCCGCGACGGCGCGATCCAGCGCGTGCGGCGGGCAGGGCAGCGCGGCGGTCCCCCCGAGCTTGGTCCCGCCCTCGAAGAAGTACAAGCGGACCGCGGCGGCCCGGCAGCCGACGCCGCGCTCGACTTCGTATCCCGCGTTGAACGCCGCGCAGGACGACGCGATGAGGCGTCGCGCGTCGTCCTGCGAGAGCTCGACGCGGGCGGAGAGGGGAGACGGGCAGGCGCCGTCGTTCGAAGGGGCGTCGCCCTCGGCGGCGGTTTCGATTTCGACGGCCCCGGCCGCGTCGACCGTGAGCGCGGTCGACGGGCCGCACGCGCCTCCCCCGCCGCGGCGGTGGTACACCAAGCGGTTCGCCCGCTCGCACGGCAGGGGCGGTTTCTCGAACAGCGGCCGGGCGCTCTTGACGGCGCGCATCGCCTCGCAGTGGGAACCCTTCGATGCCGCCGCGGGCGCCGTCGGCGCCTCAGCCGGGGTTTCGGTGCGATCCGGCGGCGTGATCGTCTCGGTCGGCTGCGGAGCCGGCTCGCCGATCTGCGGGATGTCGATTTCGGAGCCTGGAACCGTCGCGGTGTCTCCCGCGCTCGGGCCGGAGCCGTGCGCGGGAGCCGGCGATCCTCCGCACGCCGTGAGGAGCAGCGCGGCGAGCGCGGCGCACGCCGGAGGGAGCATCCGGACCGTCTCGAGGGTCATCCTCATGACATATTCGTTTTTTTTTCCCTGGAGCAAGGATAATAAGGGCACTCTGGTTGGGGACGGGGTTCGCGCGTGTCGCGGATCGCGAGAAGGAAGACCGCATGAGGAGATTCACATTGTCGGCCATCGCCTCCGTGCTCGTGTGCGGCGTCGCGTCCGCGGCCGACGGGGGGCTCGACGCGGGGGTGGACGCCGGCTGCACCTTCGGCGAGGCGGACTGCGCCTCGGAGCCGTGGATGTGGTGCAACGCGGAGAGCGAGTGGGTGGAGACCGGCTGCCTGCCAGTGGACGAGGACTTCGAGTACTCGCCCTGCAACTGCGCCCCGTCCGATCCGTGCGAGTGGGCGGAGGACAACTACTGCGACGACGGTTGCCTCTCGGTGGTGGCCGAGATGTTCGACGACTCCGTGGATTGCACCGAGATCGACGGCGGCGGCGATTCCGACTCCGACACCGACACGGACTCGGACGCCGACACGGACACCGGCGACGCGGGCGCGGGCGCCGACGACGGCGGAGGTTGCGGGTGCCGGCTCGCGGGCGCACAAAGGGAGCGCTCGTTCCTCTCGACGATCCTGTAGCGGATTCTGAAAGGTGGAGATCATGGATTCTTCCCGTCGGTGCGCGATGCTCGTCGTTTCGATTCTCCTGCTCGCGACAGCGGAGGCGCTCGCGGCCGACGGCGGCGCCGTGGACGCCGGTGTCGTGGACGCCGGCACGGACGGCGGCACCGACACGGACACCGATGCGTGCGACGGGGCGTGCGTCGAGGAGTTCTACAACGAGTGCGCCTGCGGAACCGACGACCCGTGCGGATGGGCGGGCGACGGGGTCTGCGACGAGGCGTGCGTCCTGCAAGGCCACGTCGACGAGATGTTCGACGACTCCGCGGACTGCGATCCCGTCCCGGACGGCGGGACGGACACCGACACCGACACCGACGCGGACACGGACACGAGCACCGACACGGACTTCGACGCGTCGACGGACGGGGCGAGCGCCTCGGCGTGCACGTGCGCCGCGATCGGCGGGGGCACGCCCTCGGGGCTGCTCGCCTCCCTCTTGCGCCTCTTCTGAGCGCGCCGTTCCGCCGTCACCGAGCGCCGATGCCGAGCAGCCGCGCGAAAGGCCCCGCGTGGACCGAGATCGCCCGGGAAGGGCACATCTCCTGGCAGCAGAAGCACGAGATGCAGCGATCCCTGTCTATCGCGATGCGATCCCCGTCGCGCGACATCGCGCCGGCGGCGCAGGCCTCGACGCACTGCGCGCACGACGTGCACGCCGCGTGATCGATCGCGGGCTTCAACGACAGGAGCGAGTCGATCATCGGGGCCAGCCACGTCGGACCGGCGATCCGGCGGAGCGCAACCGGCCGCGCGAGCGCCCACGGCGGGCTCGGGCGCAGCGACTCCGGCGACGGGCCGACGGTCTCGATATCCTCTGGGCGGGGGAGGAGGCCGAGCTCCGCGGCCGCCGCGAGCGTGGGCACGTTGGCAGGGTCGACGTCGACGATGCGGCACAGGGTCGCGTCGAGCGCGTGGCCGTTCGTCGCCGCGACGAGGCAGCCGAGGCGCCGCGGCGTCCCGGAACCAGGACCGTTCCCCTCCATGCCGATCACCGCGTCCAGGAGGTGGAGCTTCGGCGCGACCAGTTCGTGGATGTGGACCAGGAGGCGCGCGAACGCGCGCGGATCACGGCCCGAGCGGTAGTGCCACTGCGCCTTTTCCAGGCCGACGACGCCGCCGAACGTGTTCTTCACCGCCCCGGTCAGCACCATCTGCCCGTGCGTCTTCGCCTTGGGGAGGTTGACGAGCGCGTCGGCGTCCCGCACGCGGCGGGAGAGGGTGAGCCGCTGGAACGGGGCGCCGGGGATCGAGGCGTCCACTCCGTCGTCCGCGTCCGCGATCGTGAAGTCGTTCCCGTCCTCGAGGCCCAGCCGCTTCGCGGCGCGACGCGCGGTGCCCACGCCCGGGCTGTCGGTGACCACGACCGCCGCCGCCCCCGCCTCCCGGGCGAGCCGCGCGGCCTGGCGGATGATCTCGGGGTGCGTGCAGACCGCCCGGTCGACCCCCGACGCCCACAGGAAGTTCGGCTTCAGCACGACGCGCGCGCCCTCGGGGACGAGCGCCCGCGCCCCGCCCAAAGGCTCGAGGACTTCGCGCATCGCGCGTGCGACCGCGGCTGGCCCGTAGTCGCCGAGCTTCGCGAGGGAGACGCGCGGGTGTAGTCGTTCTTCGTTCAAGGTTGGCGGAGCGGCAGAGCGATCAGCCTCAGAAGCTGGCGCAGCAGTAGCCGGCGGATTCGGGGCAGCCGATCTGCATGCAGTACTCGCCGGCCTCGGCCGAGCACGCGAGCGCGCCCATCGGGGTCTCCAGGTTCTCGCACACGTCCGTGTTGATGCAGCACACGGCGCTGTCGCCCGCGCAGTCGCCGCCCGGATCGACCTCGGGATCGACCGCGTCCGCGGTGCCGCCCTCGCACTCCGCGTCCGCGGACTGGCAGACGCCGTCGAGATCGAACGAGATGTAGCCGCCGAACTCCACGGTGACGACGCACGGATCCCCGTCCGCGTCCGAGTCGGAGTCGGTGTCGGAGTCCGAGTCGGAATCGGTGTCGGAATCGCTGTCGCTATCGGAATCGGCGTCGGTGTCGGAATCGGCGTCGGAATCGGTGTCGGCGTCGGAATCCGTGTCCGAGTCGGTATCCGTCCCGGTCGGGATCCAATCGGTAGGCGCCGTGTCGCAGCCGCCCGCCGCGGCGACGAACAGGATCGAGCAGAGCACCATGACGACCATGCCCAGCGTTCTCATCTTCGTTTCCTCCGTTCTCTGAAACGTGGCGATACAGTAATCGTTACTGAAGTGCCGCGCACTAGATATCTGGCTCAGGGGAAGTCGGGGCGCCCGGTGCGGGCCGGAATCTATCTGTTTCGCCGTCGGGCAATTCGCCTTGATTTTTTTTATCGCCTCGCTAATCTGGTTTCTCCCCGCGCTCGTAAGCGGGGTCGAACCTCAGCGCTGAGCCCGAGTCCGAGCGCAGGTTCCAATGCACAGGACTCGGGCAGGAGAGTGCGCATTGATGAGGATCTTCGTTGGCAACCTACCGTTTACAACCGATGACCAGGAGCTTCGCGGCCTTTTCGAAGGCTTCGGGGCCGTCGAGTCCGCCAAGGTGATCACGGATCGTGAGACCGGCCGGTCGCGCGGGTTCGGGTTCGTTGAGATGAGCAACGAAAACGAAGCCCGCACCGCGATCGAGCAGATGGCGAACAAGGAGCTGGGGGGTCGGAACCTGACCGTGAACGAGGCGCGTCCGCGTGAGGCGAACGGCCGCGGCGGCGGCGGGCGTCCCCGCAAGAGCTGGTAGTCGTCCCGCGGTCCCTGCCTCCCGGAGCCTGACTACGAAATCGACAAGCCGTGCTGGAGCACCTGGGTGGCGCGATCCGCCGGCATCGCCTTCCCGTAGAGGAAGCCCTGGACCTCGTCGCACTGGAGCGACTTGAGGAGCAGCGCCTGGCGCTCGTTCTCGATCCCCTCGGCGACGACCTTCAGGCCGAGGGCGTGGGACATGGCGATGACGGACGACGCGATCGCGGCGTCGTCCTGGTTCTCGGGCAGCCCGTTTACGAACGACCGATCAATCTTGACCGTGTCGATGGGGAAGCGCTTCAGGTAGCTCATGGACGAATACCCGGTGCCGAAGTCGTCGAGCGCGAACCGGATCCGATGCTCCTGCAGCGCCGCCATCGTCCGCATCGCCCGCTCCGGGTTCTGCGCGGCGGTCCCCTCGGTGATCTCGAGCTGCAACCGCTGCCCCTGGACGCCGGTCTCCTTGAGGATCCGGAGCACCTGGGGCACCAGGTCGCTTCTTTGGAACTGGTGCGCCGAGATGTTCACCGCCACCCACGCGAGGGGGAGCTTCGAGTCGCGCCACGTTGCGAGCTGCTCGCACGCGGTCCTGAGCACCTGCTCGCCGAGCGGGACGATGAGGCCGGTCTCCTCGGCCACGGAGATGAACTTGCCCGGCAGGATCGTGCCGAGCTTCGGGTGCCGCCACCGGACGAGCGCCTCGAAGCCGCGGACCCGCAGGTCCCTGAGCGCCAGCACCGGCTGGTAGTGGACGGTGAGCTCGCCGTTGTCGATCGCCCCCCGGAGGTCGGTCTGTGTGCGCAGCCGCTCGACCGCCTCGCGGTGCATCTCTTCGTCGAAGACCGCGTGCCCGCCGCTCCCGCCGGACTTGGCCCGGTACATCGCCGTGTCGCCGTCGCGGAGCATCTCCTCGGCGCGATCGTACTCCGGCTTGCTCAGCACGATGCCGACGCTCGCGGTGATCTGCAGGGAGTGGCCGTCCGCGTCGATCGACGCGCCGATGCGGTCGATGACGTCGCGCGCCGTCCGGATCGCGTCGCCCGCGTCTCGCGCGTCGCCGAGCACGACGATGAACTCGTCGCCGCCGAGCCGCCCGATCGTGTCGCCCGGCCCGGCGCGGTCGAGCAGGCGTCCGGCCACCTCGCGAAGGACGACGTTCCCTGCGGCGTGCCCGAGGCTCTCCGTGATCACCTTGAACCTGTCCAGGTCGAGGAGCAGCACCGCGAAGCTGTAGTCTCCGTGCCGCTTCGCCATGCCGATGGCGCTGTCGATGCGATCGACGATCAGGTTCCTGTTGGGGAGCCCCGTCAGGTCGTCGTGCATCGCGTCGTGCGCGATCCGCTTCTCCGTGTGCCGCCCGTCGGTGACGTCCCGGCCGAAGACGTGCACGCGATCCCGCGCCTCCGATGGGTGGTACGACCAGTCGAAGATGCGCCCGCCGACCACGCTCTCGCCCCGCCGCGTGATCTCGGTCCTGCCGGTCAGCGCGCTCGCGACGATCTCCGCGTGGTTCTTGGGCACCAGATCCGCGGCGTCCGTCGAGTACTGCCACATGATCTTCTTCGCCCCGGGGTTCTCGTACACGATACGCCCCGCGGCGTCGCTCTGGAGCACGGGGTTCGGGTTCTCGCGGGTGATGGACGAGAGCCGCTTGTGCTCCTCCTCCGCGCGGGCGCGCCGGATCATCCCGGCCAGGGCGTCGGTCACCGAGTCGCAGAACTCGTGCTCGAGCAGGGAACGCATGGCCGGCTCGCGGACGCCGACGGTGAGGACGCCGAGCGGCGACTGACCGGCGATGATCGGGATCGCCAGGCGGTTCGCGTGGCAGTGCCCGGGGCACCCGTTCCCGGCGTCCGAGCCGCCCTCGACCACGACGGTCTCCGCCTTGCGCATTGCTGCGCCGCACGAGCACCTATCGAACGGCAGCGAGCGGCAGTCCCGCGCGAACTCCTCCGGCATGCCGGCGTGCGCGGCGAGCTCGAGCGTGCGCGTCCCTTGGTGCGCGAGGAAGATCGCGCCGCTGCGATCGAGAAAGTCGCACTCCGCGCGGAGGATGATGTCGAGCGCGGAGCGCAGCAGCACGTCGAGCGAGAGGTCCCCGAGCGCGAGCTTGAGCAGTGAGCTCGACACGTCCCGGATGCGTGAGGCGGCGCGCAGCTCCGCCGAGACCTTCAGCCGGTCCGTGATGTCGCGCAGCGTGACCGCCAGGCCCATGACCACCGGATCGTCGACCAGGTTCTTGCCGACCGCCTCGAACGTCCTGAAGCCGCCGCCGCGGCGCAGGAGGCGGAGCTCGACCGAGACCGGTGCGCTCGGGTTCGTGAGCACGAACCGGATCGCCTCCGCGGCCCGCGCGCGGTCCTCGGGGTGGATGAGGCCGAGCGCCGCCTTCCCGACGAGCTGGCTGTCGGTGTACCCGAGGCTCCTTCGCGCCGAGGGCGAGACGAAGCGCACGACGGCGTCCGTATCGAGGATGACGATGACGTCGGTCGATTGCTCGACGAGGGTGCAGAACAGCTTGTCGTCCAGCTTGTCCAAACGAGACCTCGCAGTGAACCGGTTCCTGCCGAGCTTGATAGGACGTATATTCTGTTCCCGATGATTCTAGACGATTTCGCTCCGATTCAGGACCCTAAAAAGATAGGCTTCGCCGACAGGGGCGGATGAACGCGAGGAGGTTCGGGTGAGCGCGAAAGGAACGAGGCGGATCGTCGTTGTAGGTGCCGGTCCCGCGGGCTACACGGCCGCGATCTACGCGGCGCGGGCCGGAAACGCGCCGGTCGTCGTGGAGGGGCTCGCGCCCGGCGGGCAGCTCATGATCACGACGGAGATCGAGAACTTCCCGGGGTTCGCGGAGCCGATCCAGGGGCCGCAGCTCATGGCGCAGATGCGCGCGCAGGCCGAGCGCGTCGGGGCGGAGATCGTGAGCGACCTCGTGAGCGCCGTGGATCTGTCGTCGCGGCCGTTCCGCGTGACCCTCGGCGGCGGCGGGGAGCTCCTCGCCGAGACGCTGATCGTGGCGACCGGCGCCGAGGCGCGGTGGCTGAACACCCCGTCCGAGGAGAAGTTCAAGGGGCGCGGCGTGTCCGCGTGCGCGACGTGCGACGGCTTCTTCTTCCGGGGCAAGGTGGTCGCGGTGGTCGGCGGCGGCGACACGGCGGCCGAGGAGGCGATCTACCTCACGAACCACGCGTCGAAGGTCTACCTCGTGCACCGCCGCGGCGAGCTTCGCGCCTCGAAGGTCATGGTCGGGCGCGTCCTCGCGAACCCGAAGATCGAGATGAAGTGGTTCCGCACGCCGGACGAGATCCTGGGCGACGACGGCGGCGTCACGGGGCTCAGGCTCGCCGATCCTCGGGACGGGAAGAAGGAGGAGCTGAAGCTCGACGGCGTGTTCATCGCGATCGGCCACCGCCCGAACACCGAGCTCCTCGGCGGGCAGCTCGCGCTCGACGCCGCGGGCTACATCGCGACGACGCCCGGCTCCACGCGCACGAGCGTCCCGGGCGTGTTCGCCGCGGGCGACGTCCAGGACCCGCACTTCCGGCAGGCGGTCACGTCGGCCGGCACCGGCTGCATGGCCGCGATCGAGGCCGGGAAGTTCCTCGAGGAGAACGGTTGATGTAGTCGATTCGGGCGAGCGCTTCAGGTGGACAAGAACTGTTCCGCGGTCAACGAGGCCGCACGGAGAATCGCACGAAGCGTGCCCTCTGGAACGTCTCCGGGGTGATGCGGCACGGTCGTTCGCCGGCCATCCGAGTGCCGCCAGATCTCGTGACTACCCTTCGCCGTTCGGTCGAAGCCGAAACCCAGCGCCCTGAGGCGCCGCGTGACTTCGCGGTAGTTGAAACCGGCCAGCTCTCCCATTACGGCACTGCGACGGGTACGCTAAAAGACAGGGATTTGCTCTTCGTCGCGGACTGGAAGACGAGCGGGAGGGGATCTCCGTGCTCGAGGCACGATTCCGCAATCTTCCGTGCGACATCTTTGGCAATATCGATCGTTTCTCCGAGCGTGCGGCCCTGCGCGACGAGCCCTGGGACGTCCGGGCTCGTTGCCACGAATCCGCCCTCGTCGAGCTCTTCGATCTCAAGCAGCACGACGGCTTCTTCGATGTTCTGAGCGTTCATGGACGAAAAGTACCACCGGACCCGGCGAGCGTCCATCGGTCCGAGGGGCTGCGTGTCCGGCATGATGGCCTGTTCGAGCTGCGACTCTGTCTCCCTACGGCCCGCCGCCCATAGAGCGCACAATCGAAATCTCGGCCATCTCCTCGTGTCCTGGTGCTGTGAACCTGTACCTGGTGATGAATTCGCTGTGACCGTCGACATAGAGGTCCTCCTCCGTCTCGACCGCCTCCACGGAAATGGATCCGTCGGGGAGTTGCAGCGCAAGAGTCCCAATCAAGCTGGATGCGCTAAAAAACTCGGCCAGCGTCTCACCCTTGTTGGGTTGTCTGTTGAGGACGAGAACCGCCTTGTGGAAGCAGGCTGCGACCGCGTCCAGCTTCGCCTGGACGCCGCCATTAGGCGCGGCCGCGTGGCACGTGCCGTTCATCGTTTGAGGCTTGGCCTGTTTGCTCGGTGTCGGCGGTTCGGTCACAGGGCCGCGTGCGGTCACAGCTGGGCTGCTACACGCACTCACGAGCATTACGAATAGAAGGCAAATGATGTGCATCGATTCCTCGCTCCGTTCAATCACCTTCGCGACAAAGCCGCAACGATCGCCGCGGTGTGCGCCGGCGTCGATCCGCAGCAGCTCCCGATGATCGAGACGCCGCGTTTCACCCAGCCCTGGGCGAGCGCGGCGTACTCATCCGGGTTCATGTACGCATCACCAGCCCAGCCTTGCCTTTCCTCCGCTCGCCCCAGGTTGGCGTAGACGGAGACGGGCGCGGCGTTCTCTTCGAGCAGGACGTCCAACGCCACGTCGACGAACGCGGGCGGCACGCAGTTGATGCCGACGGCGATCGCGCCGCCGCCGACGAGCGCGCGCGCCGTCTCGGCGAGCGGCTCTCCTGACAACAGGTCGCCGTTCGCACGCGTGACGACGCTGGTGACGAACGGAACCTTCTCTCGTTCGCCAGCGCGGGCGGCCGCGCGGGCCGCGGCGAGCACCTCGGCTGCGGAAGGGAACGTCTCGAGCAGGAGAGCGTCCACGCCGGCTTCGACGAGCACCGCCGCCAGCGCGAAGTGCTCCCGCTCCGCTTCCCTGGATTCGGGCGCGAGATCCGGCCGGAAGCAGTCCTCGAGGGGCCCGATGGAGCCCACAACGAACGCGCCCGTCGGCTCGGCGGCGCGCCTGGCGATCTCCACGGCGGCCCGAGCGGCGTCGCGCCACCGACCATCGGGTCTTCCGGCCGAGGCGAACGTCCATCGAGTCGTGCGAAACGTGCACGTGGTCAGGAGATCGGCGCCGGCCGCGGCGTGCTCGGCGTGTATCGACTCGAGGAGCGCCGTGTGCTCGAGCGGTGCGCGGCCGGACCAAAGGGGGGCGCCCGTGTCCGCCCCGCGGTCGTCGAGCCGGGTGCCGACCGCGCCGTCGAGGATCAGCGGGCGCCCGTCCGAGACCGCCGCGCCGAGCGCCTCGCGAAAGCCCCTGCGCGCGTCACGGCCCGGCATCGCCCTTCACCCCCGTCGCGATACCTTTCGACGCGCCGTACCAGGCGCCGACCTCCAACGCGGCCGGCTTCGCGCGCGGCGTGTACTCCTTGCTCGTCGGCCCGCCCCAGCCGAACCAGTTCCAGAAGTACGCGCCGGCGAGGCGGTCCTCGCCGTCCCAGACGCGCCGGAACGACTCGTAGCAGCGCCTTTGGAGGTCCAGGTCGAGCGCCTCGTTCGCGCCCTCGTTCCACGGGCGCGCCGCGGCGCCGCGCTGGCTCAGGTAGCCGACCTCGGTGATCAGGATCGGCTTGCCGATCCGATGCTGCCACCGCATGAGCCTCCTATGGACCTCGCGCCACGAGTGCACGAGGGCTTCGATCGGCGGATCCTCCTCGAGCGCCTTCTCCTTCCGCGCGAGCTCGAAATAGCCTGTCACGCCGGCGTAGTCGAGCGCGTCGAAGAACGCGATCTCCTCATAGTGATCCCAGTTCGCGGAGTAGGTGAGGGCGCCCGTGTACACGCGCCTTACGGCCGCGATGATCTTGCGCCAGCGCGCCGCGTCGACGTCCATCGACGCGAGCTCGGAGCCGACCGAGAGGAGCGGCACGCGCAGCCGCTCGGCCAGCTCTGCGAAGGAGAGGATGTACGCCTCGTAGCTCGCGTAGAACGCGTCGATGTCGGCAGGCTCGAGGTTGCCGCGCCAGTTGCCGCCGGACTCGTCCTCGAGGCGCAGGATAGGGAAGAGGAAGACCTCGAGCCCGCGCGCCCGCGCGTCGCCTATCGTGCGCTCGACCGTGGCCATCGGCGCCGAGAAGCGGGGGTGCCGGTAGATGGAGAACGACTTGTGGTCCTTCATGTAGTAGGGGACGACGATCGCCACGTGCGACGTCCCGACCGCGGCCATCTCGTCGAGCATGTCGACGTAGGACCAGCCCGGATCCTCGCTGTACAGGCCGAGCGCGACCCCCCGCTGGGCCGGGGGCCGATCCGTCGCGTACGCCGGCTCGCGCGCGTCCGCCGCGGCCGCGGCGGCGAGGATCGCGATCGCCGCGAGGCTACATGATCGCGTCATCGGGGTACTGGTAGACATGGCGAATCCTGACGTTGGAGTACCTGTCGAGCTTCAGCCGCATCTTGTCGAGGTGATCCACGAGCGCGCGCGGCGGCATGCCCGCGCCATGCGCGCGCTCGACGATCTTGCCGATCGCCTCGTGCGCCTCCCGCGGGTGGAGCACGGCGCTGCGCCCGGTCGTCGGGACGCCGTCGACGAGGACGATGCGCGCGTCGAGGATGTCGCCCGCCGCGAGCCCGGTAGGCGGCAGCGTCCAGATCGCGCGCCAACGCCCGCCGCCGCCGAGATCGTCGAGCTCGAGCTCGGCGCCGCGGATGCGCCTGAGCCGGAACGCCGTCCGCAGGGTGACCGTGAGGTGCTCGAACGCGACCCGATCCGCTGGATCCAGCGTGTGACCGTGCGCGCGGAGGAACGCCTCGGCCGGCGTCGCCCCCGATGTCGATGGCCGGTCGAGGAGGTAGTAGTCGAGGAACATGTTCATCCGGAGCTCGTACCACGGCTCGCCCTCGACGAACTCGCCCGTCCTCCTGTGGAACTCCTCGCGGGCGAGGCGCGCGTCGTCCAGGCCGTCGCGCGTGGCGTGGGCCTGGAGGCGATCGAGCAGCGGTTCGTACGATCCGGTCATGGTCGCGATATTCGGAGAGCGCCAGGCCGCGGTCAAGCGGTTCTCCTTGGCGAACGCCTTTCACGTGGTAATATGCGCGGCAACGACCGTGAATTCAGACAAGTGGAGGGAAGCATGAGGGCCAAACCGCGTCTCTTCGGACTGCTCGCCGCCGCGCTCGTCGTCGCGTTCGCGTTCGCGACCGGGTGCAAGAAGAAGGAGGAGCCGACCGCCACCGCCGTCGAAGCCGCTCCGAAAGGACCCGACTACCAGGTGTTCGCGCCGCTCAAGCAGGCGACACTGGAAGTCAAGATGCCTTGGGTCATGGGGGAGGGCGCCGATCCGGACAAGCCGTGCTTCAAGCCGGTCGAGGACGCGCAGCCCGCCGAGGCGGACGTCGTGCTGAAGGAGACGGTGAACGACAACCTCAAGGGCGTGAAGAAGGCGATCGTCGAGTGGATGATCGAGGTGCTGCAGCCGGACGGGCTCTCGCGCGCGATCGCGGAGAGCTGGACGATGTCGTTCGAGGACGTCGTCGCCATCGAGGTCGCGCCGGACGCCGTGCGCTTCGTCGACGATCCGCAGTGCTTCGGGAAGTCGGGCTGGCTCCCCGACGGGCAGCACCTCGCGACGACGGTGGTCGGCGTCAAGGCGATCAAGTTCGAGGCCAACCTGCCCGTGGGGAACGCCCTCAAGGCGGCGATCCACGAGGCCGCCGGCATCAAGAGCGTCGTCATGGAGTCCGACGCCCTGTTCGACTACTCGCCGGCCGTCGACGCCGCCGGGCAGCCGCTCATGGATCCGGACGGCAAGCCGTTGTTCAACTCGCCGACCGGGGAGTACATCGGAGAGGCCGAAGTGCCGCCGGCCGAGAAGCGGCAGATGAAGGAGTGGACCTTCAAGCTGGCGACGCCGCTCTACGTCGGCGTGAAGGAGCTGCCCAAGGACGCGGTGCGCAAGGAGAGCGCCAAGGACAAGTGCGACATCATCATCATTCCCGACGTGCCGAAGCCCCAGCCGCCGGAGTGCGCCGAGTTCAGCGAGGTCGGCTTCACGGTGACGATCCTCGAGGGCGAGGAGAAGCCCGTCTCCATCACGATGGTCGTGGGCGACCAGAACAAGGGCATCACGCTCGCATGGAAGGAGGCGACGAAGGTCCAGGTCAACGACCGGATCATCCTCTGGATCCAGCCCGAGAAGGTCGAGGTCGGCGTCAACCTGAAGCTGAACAGCCTCGTCCTCAACCCGCAGCCGATGGCCGAGGGCGAGGGCGGCGGGGAGCCCGAGTACGGCGAGGGCGGCACGTTCAAGTCGGACAAAGAGGTGGAGAAGGCGAAGGCCGAGGGCAAGGCCGCGGCCGACGAGGAGAAGCCCGCGAAGGGGAAGAAGAAGGACAAAGCCAAGGCCAAGGAAGAGGAGAAGGCCAAGGAGAAGCCCAAGAAGAGCTCGGACAAGCCCGAGGACGCCCTCGACAACTACCTGAACCAGTAGAAGAACCCGCCGGTCCTTCCCTTCCTGTCCATTCCGTCCATTCGGTCCATTCCGTCCATTCGGTCCATTCCGTCCATTCGGTCCATTCCGTCCACTCCGATCAGACCAGCGCCCTCGGCGATGGACGAAGTGGACTCGATGGACGATGTGGACGAGTGAGAACGGAAAGGACGGGAGGGGAAAGGGAAGCGGCGCCTACTCGTCCTTGTCTCCGCCCGCGATGTCGCCGAGCTTCTGGCCGAGGAGATCGCCGAGCGTCGCCTTGTCCGAGCCCTTGCGGGCCTCGGCGGCGCGGAACTCCGAGAGATCCGCCTCCGCGTCGCGCCCGATGAGCGACTTCATGGAGAGGCCGATCTTCCGCTCCTGCGTGTCGACGGTGATGATCTCCGCCTTGACCACCTGCGCCTCGGTGACGACCTTGCGCGGGTCCTCGACGCGCTCGTTGCTCATCTCGGAGACGTGGATGAGCCCCTCGATGCCGGGCTCGAGCTCGACGAACGCGCCGAAGTCGGTGATCTTGATGACCTTGACCTCGCGCACCTGGCCGAGCGGGTAGTCCATCGGGATGCGCTCCCACGGATCCTCGTACAGCTGCTTGATGCCGAGGCTGACCTTCTCCTCCTCGTAGTTGATGCTGAGGATGACCGCCTCGACCTCCTCGCCCTTCTGGAACAGCTCGGACGGGTGGTTGATGCGCTGCGTCCACGACAGGTCGCTCTTGTGCGCCATGCCGTCGATGCCGTCCTCGATCCCGATGAAGATGCCGTAGTCGGTGATCGAGCGGATCTTGCCCTTGACCGTGTCGCCGGGCTTGTACTGATCCGCGAACCTGTCCCACGGCCGCGGCTCGAGCTGCTTCAGGCCGAGCGAGATGCGCTGCGCCTCGATGTCGACGTCGAGCACCACGCACTCGACCTCGTCACCGACCTCGAGCATCTTCGACGGGTGCTTGACGCGCTTCGTCCAGCTCATCTCCGAGACGTGGATGAGCCCCTCGATGCCCTGCTCGAGCTCGACGAACGCGCCGTAGTCGGTGATGGAGACGACCTTGCCCTTGACCTTGAGGCCGATAGGATAGTTGCTCACGGCCTGCGCCCACGGATCCGGCATGGTCTGCTTCAGGCCCAGCGAGACGCGCTCGGTCTCGGGGTTGTACTTGAGGATCTTCACGTTGAGGGCGTCGCCGACCTTCAGCATCTCGGACGGGTGGCCGACGCGGCCCCAGCTCATGTCCGTGATGTGGAGGAGGCCGTCGATTCCGCCGAGATCGACGAAGGCGCCGTACTCGGTGATGTTCTTCACGATGCCCTCGACGACGATGCCTTCCTTCAGGTTCTTGAGCGTGTGCTCCTTCATCTGGTCGCGTTCCTGCTCGAGGAGGGCGCGCCGCGAGAGCACGATGTTGCCGCGTTTCTTGTTGAACTTGATGACCTTGAACCTATGCGTCTCGCCGATGAGCCGCTCGAGGTTCCGGATCGGGCGGAGGTCGACCTGTGAGCCCGGCAGGAACGCCTTCACGCCGCCGCGGATGGTGACCGAGAGGCCGCCCTTGACGCGCTGGCTGATGGTGCCCTCGATGATCTCGTCGCGCTCGCACGCCGAGGAGATCTCGTCCCACACCTTCAGCTTGTCGGCCTTCTCCTTGGAGAGCTCGACGAGCCCGCTGTCGTTCTCGAGGTTCTCGAGGAACACGTCGACGTCCTGCCCGACGCCGACCTTGATCGAGCCGGTCGTGTCGGCGAACTGAGAGATCGGGATCTCGCCTTCGGACTTGTGGCCGATGTCGACGACGACGAAGTCCTTGCCGACCTTGACCACGTGCCCCTTGACGATGCGTCCCTCCTTGAGGGAGTTGTCGGTCTCGAAGTGCTCGGAAAGAAGCGCCTCGAAATCGTCCGTGCCGCTGCTCTGGTTCATGGTTTTCATCTCGCTCATGCTTCTGGTAGGCTGTGCGCCATTCTCCTTTCGGGTGCCCGCTATCGGCCACTAGAGAAAAAATCGTTGAAATAACAACGGGTTGTGGCTGTGGAAGGCACGCGGGCTGCTAATTACTGTCTTTCTTCTTCGATGTCAAAGGAAAACGGCGGCCACGCGCGCCGAGATCGCCGCGACCACTTCGTCCACGGACATCCCGTCGCAGACGAGCTCGAACGCGTCCTCGGCCCGCACGAGCGGCGATGCCTCGCGTTCGCTGTCGGCGCGGTCCCGCTCCGCCTGGTCGCGCTCGACCTGTTCGGGGGTGACGGCCTCGCCGCGCGCCTCGAGCTCGAGGAACCTGCGCCGCGCGCGCTCCTTCGCGGTCGCCGTGAGGAAGATCTTCACCTCGGCGTCCGGGAACACCACCGTGCCGATGTCCCTGCCCTCGAGCACCGCGCCGCCCCCTCGTCCGAGCTGGCGCTGGACCTCGAGGAGCGCCCGCCGGACCTCCTTGAGCCGCGCGACCTCGGACGCGCCGCGGCTCATGTGCGGCGTGCGGATGGCGTCGCCGATGGCCTCGCCGTCGACGACGAGCCCGCCGTCCTCGGCGAACGAGAACTCGCGCGCGCCGGCGAGCTCCGCCAGCCGCTCCCCGTCGTCCCAGGCCACGCCGTGCAGATCCGCGAGGTAGGCGACGCTGCGGTAGAGCGCGCCGGTGTCGACGTAGTGGAAGCCGAGCGCCCGGGCGAGCGCCCGCGCGACGGTGCTCTTGCCGGCCCCGGACGGCCCGTCGATGGCGACGACCGGGCGGGCGCGCGTCATTCGTCCCTCTCAAGCATCGGCGGCTCGAGCTCCACGGGGCCATCGTCGCCGTTCTCCGACATCAGCTCGCGGATCTGCGCGAAGCGCTCGACGAGCGTCTGCAGCTGGCCGACGTCCGCCGCGTCCAGCTCGGCGCGGATCTCGACGCGCTCGTTCTCGCCGGCGATCGCGATGCGCCCGAGCAGCGCCGCGACGCCCATGAGGCGGACGATCGCGTTGCCCGCGAGCTGCCGGATCGTCCGCTTGAGATCGCGTCGGGCCCGCGCGGCGACCTTGGGATCGTCGAGGACGAACGCGATCTCCGCCGTGGCGCCCTCGCCGAGCCTCAGGGTGCCTTCAGCCGACGCGGCGCTGCGGCTCCAGCCGAAGCCCTTGAACGGGCCCGCGCGCAGCCTGTCGATGGCGAGCGACTCGGTGCCGCGGCGGAAGCGGTACACGGCCGAGAGGCCCTCGCCGATCGCGAGATCCGCGAACGCGTCGTCCTCGAGCAGGGAGCGCCCTTCCCGGCGGGCGAGCGCCGCCGCCTCCGCTACGATCGCCTTCGTCCCGAGGCCGATCGTTCGCTTGGTCAGCGCGACGGCCTCGAGCGGCGCCTCCCCGCCGCCGCCTTTCGCCGCCGGGCTCGCGGCGATCCGAGCCGCCAGCGACTCGGCGTCGATCCGCCCCTTGGCGACGACGAGGATCTCGTCCGCGCCGTCGCCGTCCGGGTTCCCGCCCGTGATCAGGAGCTCGTCGATCGCGGGCAGCGGATCGGACTCGGCTAATCCGCGAAGCGCGGCGAAGGTCGGGTCGGTCATCGCGAGCTCGCTCAGCCCCCACAACGGCGAGGCGCGGAGCGACGCGACATCGACGCGCGCGACTTGGCTGTAGGCAGCCGGCGCGAGCGCGAGCAGGTTCTCGTCGACCGGCGGCGGTGGCGGCGCGGGTGGCGACGGCGGGGGTTTCGGCGCGCCGCAGGCGAGCGCGAGCGCCGCGAGAGTTATCAGGATCCGACCCGTCATGGCGAAATCAAGCCCTCGCGTCGCGGCCCTGTCAATCCGCAATTCGAGGGACGAGGTGCGAACGATCTTGCCGACCGCGAACGCGGCGCCGCACTTGGAAGGGCCTGACGCAACACGAGCCGAACGAGCAGCGATCAACGAACGTGTTGAAAACAAGTGCGAAAGTCGATAATTGCGCGGCGCACGAAATAGCCGAGGACGATGGTTCGAAACTTGCTGGCACGCGCGGTGGGCCATTGTATTCGTTTTCATCCGGAGGTGCCCGATGTTCGATGTCCCGTCGACGGAGTTGCGGAAGAAGCAGGGCGAAGAGGGCGAGAAGGAGAACGGCGCGCCCCGCGTCGAGGTCGCCGAGGCCAACGACGTCAGCCTGGCGCGCAAGCGCATCGCCATGCTGTTCGACGAGGGCACGTTCGAGGAGATCGGCGCCGGCGTGGTCGGGAGATCCACGGACTTCGGGCTCGAGAACAAGCGGATCCCTGGCGACGGGGTCATCACCGGCTCGGGTGAGGTGAACGGCAGGATCGTGTTCGCGTTCTCCCAGGACCGCACCGTCATGGGCGGCTCGCTCGGCGAGGCGCACGCGAAGAAGATCACGCGCATCCAGGATCTCGCGATGCGCGCCAAGGCCCCGCTGGTCGGGATCAACGACTCCGGCGGCGCTCGCATCCAGGAGGGGATCGACTCGCTCGGCGGCTACGGCGAGATCTTCCACCGAAACGTCCTCGCGTCGGGGATGTGCCCGCAGATCTCGATGGTGCTCGGGCCGTGCGCAGGGGGCGCCGTCTACTCGCCGGCGCTCACCGACTTCGTCGTCATGGTGCGCAAGCAGAGCTACATGTTCCTCACCGGCCCCAAGGTCGTGAAGACGGTCACGTTCGAGGAGGTGACGGCGGAGGCGCTCGGCGGCGCGGACGTCCACGGCCGGACCACGGGCATCTCGCACCTTGTGTACAGCGACGAGATCCAGGCGATCTCCGGGGTCCGCGAGCTCCTCGGCTACCTGCCGCAGAGCTACCTCGAGCGGCCGCCGTACATCGAGACCGCGGATCCCATCGAGCGCGACGCGAGCGAGCTCGACGCGATCATCCCCGAGTCCTCCCGGCAGATCTACGACGTGAAGAAGATCCTCCTGTCCGTGGCCGACCGCGGGAGCTTCTTCGAAATCCAGAAGAACTGGGCGAAGAACATCGTCGTCGGGTTCGCGCGTCTCGGCGGCTACTCGGTGGGGATCGTCGCGAACCAGCCCGCGATGATGGGCGGCGTTCTCGACGTCAACGCGTCGCGCAAGGCCGCGCGCTTCATCCGGACGTGCAACGCCTTCAACATCCCGATCATCTCGTTCGTGGACGTGCCCGGGTTCCTGCCCGGCACGGGCCAGGAGCACAACGGCGTGATCGCGCACGGCGCCAAGCTGATGTTCGCGTACTGCGAGGCGACGGTGCCGAAGCTCGCGGTGATCCTGCGCAAGGCCTACGGCGGCGCCTACATCGTCATGAGCTCGAAGCACGTCGGCGCGGACGTGAACCTCGCGTGGCCGACCGCCGAGGTCGCCGTCATGGGTGCCGCGGGCGCGGTCGAGGTGCTCTTCTCCAAGGAGATCGCGACGAGCGAGGACAAGGAGCGCAAGGTCGAGGAGTACGAGACCAAGTTCCTGAACCCGAGCCGCGCCATGGAGCGCGGGTACGTCGACGCGGTCATCAAGCCGAGCGAGACCCGCGCCAAGCTGTACCGCCACCTCAAGTCGAACCTGAACAAGGTCGAGGTCCGCCCCGAGCGCCGCAACGACAACATCCCGACCTGAGGACTGGGAATGGGAATCATTGGAATCATGGGATCTATGGGAGTTCCATGCGATCAAACTACGATTTTTCCAGAATGAAGGGGGAGAAGAACCCCTACGTCAAGGCGCTCAAGCAGCCGGTCACGATCCGGCTCGATAAGGCGTCGATCGAGTACTTCAAGGAGCTGGCGGGCGAGCTCGGGATCCCGTACCAGAACCTGATCAACCTCTACCTGCGCGACTGCGCCGCGAACAAGAGGAAGCTGTCGCTTGAGTGGGCGTCCTGACGGCGGCGGGAGAGGGCCCCTTCCGCTTCGGGAATACCCGCGCATTTCGTTTGTTCGTTGACGAAAGTGGTCGTCCGCGCCACCTTCGCGCGCGGGGCAAGTGCAAGAGAGGTTTTCCAACATGATAACGGCCGAAACCGTGATCGAGGTCCACGATCTCGCCAAGTCGTACGGCGCGATCCGCGCCCTGGACGGCGTGTCGTTCGGCGTGCGCCGCGGCGAGGTGCTCGGCTTCCTCGGGCCGAACGGCGCGGGCAAGACGACGACCATGAAGATCCTCACCTGCTTCATCGCCCCGACCGCGGGGCGCGCGGCGGTGGCGGGCTTCGACACCTTCACGCACCCGCTTGAGGTCAGGCGGGCGATAGGCTACCTGCCGGAGAACGCGCCGCTCTACAGCGACATGCGCGTCAGAGAGTACCTCGATTTCGTCGGCGAGATCCGCGGGCTCGCGAAGGCCGCCCGGCGGGCGGCGGCGGGGCGCGTGATCGAGCAGTGCGGTCTCGGCGACGTCGTCGACCAGGAGATCCGCACGCTCTCCAAGGGGTTCCGGCAGCGGGCCGGCCTCGCCCAGGCGATGATCCACGACCCGGCGATCCTGATCCTCGACGAGCCGACCTCCGGCCTCGATCCGAACCAGATCGCGGAGATCCGGACGCTCATCAAGCACGTCGGGAAGGAGCGCACGGTCATCCTCTCGACGCACCACCTCGCGGAGGTGCAGATGACCGCGGATCGCGTCGTCATCATCCACCAGGGCAGGCTCGTCGCGGACGGCAGCCTCGACGAGCTCGAGCGGCAGCGCGGGGGCGCCATCTACGACGTCGCGATCGCCGCGCAGGCGGGCGGGCTCGGCGCGGTCGAGGGCGCGCTGCGCGCGATCGAAGGCGTCGTGGAGGTCGCCGCGGCCAACGCCGAGGGCGGCGAGGAGCTGCGCGTCACGGTGCGCGGCCGGGGCGCGGCGGACCTCCGCGCGGAGATCTTCCGGACGGCGGTCGCGAACGGGTGGACGCTGCTCGGCCTCGCGCGCAAGCACGTCGACCTCGAGAGCATCTTCCGGCGGCTCACGACGGCGGACGAGCCCGGGCGCTCCGCCGGGAAGGAGGAGGTGGCGCCATGAGCACGATGCTGGCCATCTGGCGCCGCGAGTTCAAGGCGTACTTCAACTCGCCCGTCGCGTACTTCGTCATCACGGTCTTCCTCGCGCTCGTCGGGATCCTGTTCTTCATCCCGTTCTTCGCCCAGGACCGGGTCTCGATGCGCGGCTTCTTCGGGCTCGCGCCGTTCCTGTTCACGTTCTTCGCGCCCGCGATCACGATGCGCCTCCTCGCCGAGGAGCGGCGGACGGGCACCCTGGAGCTGCTCATCACCATGCCGGTGCGCGACGTGGACGTCATCCTCGGCAAGTACCTGGCCGCGGTGAGCCTCCTCGCCGTGGCGCTCGCGCTCACCTTGCCCTACGCGTTCACGATATCGGCGTTCGGGCCGCTCGACTGGGGCCCGGTGTGGGGCGGCTACGTGGGGCTCCTGCTCATGGGCGGCGCGCTCCTCGCGATCGGCGTCGCCGCGTCGAGCTTCACGGAGAACCAGATCATCGCGTTCGTCATCGCGCTGTTCGCGTCGATGGCCTTCATGATGGTCGACAGGTTCCTCACGTTCCTGCCCTCGACCGCGGCGGCGGTCGTCGAGTACCTGAGCTTCGACTACCACTTCCGGAACGCGTCGCGCGGCGTGATCGACTCGCGGGACGTCGTCTTCTACTGCTCGTTCGCGGTGTTGTGCCTGTTCCTGGCGTTCCGATCGCTCGAGTCGCGGCGGTGGAGGTAGGGCCATGCGCGAGAAAACGAAGCTCAAGAGCCAGTCCACGGTGTTCCTGCTCGTGCTGCTGGGCATCCTCGTGCTCGTCAACGTGCTCGGCGTGCGGTTCTTCGGGCGGGCGGATCTCACCCGCGACGACGTCTTCACGCTCTCCGGCGCCTCGATCTCGCTCATGGAGCAGCTCGACGACAAGCTCGTGGTGAAGGCGTACTTCACCAAGAACCTCCCCGGGCGGTTCGCGTCGCTCGAGCGAAACGTGCGCGACGTGCTCGAGGAGTACCGCCAGCACTCGGGCGGCAGGATGACGGTGGAGTTCCTGGATCCGACCGGGGACGAGGAGGAGGAGGCGACCGCGAAGAGCCTGGGGATCCAGAAGATGCCGAACCCCGACATCGAGAAGGATCAGACCACCATCAAGGAGGGCTACCGCGGCATCTCGCTCAGCTACGGCCAGGAGACCGAGGCGATCCGCGCCGTGGACTCGGCGGTCGGGCTCGAGTACCTCATCACGACGACCATCAAGAAGGCGGTCGGCCGCAAGTCGACGATCGGCTTCCTCGTCGGGCACGGCGAGCCGGAGGTCGAGCCTCCGCCGGAGGACCCGAAGCGGCCGCTCCTGCCCGAGGAGAAGAAGAACCGCGGCGCGTACCGCAACATCCGGAACAACCTCGAGATCTACAACTACCGGCAGGTCGACCTGAAGAAGGGCGAGGTCGACGTGCCGCCGGACGTCGACGCGCTCGTCATCGTCGGCGCGAGCCAGCCGCTCGACGACAAGGAGCTCTACAGGCTCGATCAGTTCCTTCTCCGCGGAGGGTCGCTCGCCGTGATCCTGAGCGGCGTCGACGTGGTGGGGAAGCAACAGCAGGATCTCCCGATGCTCCCGCCGACCTACGAGACCAAGGTCAACGGCTCCAGGCTGCGCGAGCTGCTCGGGGCGTACGGGGTCGAGCTCGGGAGCGCGCTCGTCTTCGACAGCCAGGCCGCGAGCTTCTCGGCGCAGTGCCCGCCCTTGCCGCTGCCGCTCCCGCGGCCGTACCCCGCGTGGCCGGTCGTGACCGCGTTCGACGACGAGCACCCGGTGACCTTCCGGCTCGGCAGCCTGACCATGACGTACGCGACCGAGGTCCGCGTCTCAAAGGAGGCGGCCGCCGACAAGGCGCGAAACGCCGCGGAGCTCGCGTTCTCGTCCGGCAGCTCGTGGACCGTGGGCGGCGACTCCGCGATCGTCGATCCGTGCGGCATCGCCGAGCCGCCGAACCTCGAGAGCGGGTTGCCGGTCGCCGCCGCGATCTCGGGCCGGTTCCGGAGCTACTTCCAGGGCGAGAAGGCGCCCGTCGAGCCCAAGCCCGACGCCGGGCCGGAGGGGCGGCGGCTGAAGGAGAGCCTCGAGCCGGGACGGCTCATCGTGATCGGCACGTCGGGGCTGCCGCTCGACGAGTCGCTCATGTACATCGCCCGCGCCGATCAACGGCGGGCGGCGAACAACTTCATGTTCATGCAGAACGCCCTCGACTGGATGACCAACGAGGACGACCTCATCGCCGTGCGCATGAAGACGGTCAACGACCCGCCCATCGAGCGCGGCGAGGAGAGCGCGAAGGCGATCGCGAAGTGGGGAAACATCGTGGGCGTGCCGCTCCTGTTCATCCTGTTCGGGGTCGTCCGCTGGAGGATCCGTGTGCGCAGGCGCCCCACGAAGGAGGCGAAGCCGAATGCGTAAGATCATCATCGCCGTCGTCGTCTTGGCCGCCCTCGGCGCGGCCGCGTTCCTCGCCCTGCGCGAGGAGCCCGACGCCGCGAGGCAGTCGGCGAAGAGCGCCCTCGTGCCGCTGCCCGCGGAGCGCCTGAGCCGGATCGAGATCAAGCGCCACGAGCCGTCACAGGATCCCATGGACGACGAGTTCATCACGCTCGAGCGCGAGGGCGACGTCTGGAGCATGACGAAGCCCGTCGCGTACCCGGTGAACGCGACCTCCGTGGCGAAGATGGTCGAGGCGCTCGGCGCGCTGAAGACGATCGACGTGATCAGCGACAACAAGGCGAAGCACGCGGTGCTCGAGGTCGACGACGCGCTCGGCATCGAGGTGAAGGCGTTCGACGGGGAGAAGCAGCTCGCGGGCTTCATCGTCGGTGTCTCGCGCGGCGACATGACGATGGTGCGGCTGCCGGGTAAGGACGAGGTCTACCGCGTGAAGGGCGCGATCCGCACGACGTTCAACAAGTCGGTCAAGAACCTGCGCGACCACACCGTGACGAAGCTCGACCGCGGGTCGGTGGTGCGCGTCCGGATCACGGGGCCGGAGGGCGTCTTCGAGATGGCGAAGAAGGGCGACGGAAAGGACGCGAAGTTCGAGCCGGTCGGCGATCCGATCCAGAACTTCGACACGCGCAAGGCGGACGGGCTCGCGAACGCGCTCACCGGGCTCTCGGCGCGCGACTTCGTCGACGCGCCCGTGACCGACGACGTCTCGGGGCTCGGCGAGGGCGCCATGCGGGTCGTGTTCGAGGCCGCGAAGGACGGCGTGAAGGGGACGTTCACGGTGCTGATCGGCAAGACGCTCGAGAAGGAGCGCGAAACCTACGTCAAGACCTCGCTCTCGGACCAGGTGTTCCTCGTCGCGTCGCACATCGTGTCGCGGTTCAAGACGAAGGCCGCGGACTTCGCGCGGACCGACGAGCAGGTCGCCGACGAGGAGAAGCGGCGCAAGGAGGCGGAGGATCACACCCGGATGCACGAGGATCACGCCCAGGCGGGCGCCGCCCGGGAGGCCGCCGGCCAGTCGATCCCCCCCGAGATCCTCGAGCAGCTCAAGGCGAAGATGGCGAACCAGCCGCAGGGCGGGCAGCCGGCACCGCCGCCGCCGCACGACGCGCACTGAGCGCCGCGGGCGCGGGCGACGCGAGCATGCACGACCCCCCCGACACTTCGCGCGCGCCGCGCGTGATCGCCGTGGCAGGCAACATGGGCGCGGGCAAGTCGAGCCTCGTCGAGTGGCTCGAGCTCGAGTTCGGGATGGCGCCGTTCTTCGAGCCGCACGACGAGAACCCCTACCTCGCCGACTTCTACGCGGACATGCGGCGCTGGGCGATGAGCTCGCAGCTGTTCTTCCTCGTGCGCCGCTTCCAGATTCACCGTGACGTGCTCGCCCGGGCGGCGCTCGATCCGCGCCCGATCGTGCAGGATCGCACCATCTACGAGGACGCGGAGATCTTCGCCGCGCACCTCCGCGACCAGGGCTGCATCGACGATCGCGACTGGGCGACGTACCAGGAGCTCTACCGGGCGCTGCGCGACGAGATCCGGCCGCCGGACCTCATGATCTACCTGCGCTGCCCCATGAAGACGCTCGTCCGACGCATCCGCCAGCGCGGGCGCGAGTACGAGCGGAAGATCCCCCGCGCCTACCTCGCGTCGCTCGACCGCCTCTACGAGGAGTGGTTCGCGCGGTACGATCTCTCGCCGACGCTCGTCATCGAGACGGATCGGCTCGACTACGTGGAGCGGCTGTTCGATAGGCTCGAGGTCGCGCGCGCCATCCGCGAGCACCTCGGAGTGTGAAACCCATCCCCCGCCCCCTTCCCGATGCGGGAAGGGGAGCAGCTGTTTTGATCAGAACAGATGCTTCCCCCTTCCGCTTCGGAAGGGGGATCGAGGGGGTAGGTCACGTCGTCGGCATGCTCCGCTTGAGCCGGTGCCGTTCGAGCACCGCGAGCATCGCCTTCTGCGCCGCGGCCGCCTCGACGATCGCGACCTTCGGCGGGCGCTCCAGCGCCCCGTACACCGCGAGGAAGAGCGAGATCGCCTCGACCGGATCGACGAGCTGCTCCGGGCGGCCGGGCAGGGCGACGACGAGCTCCGCCTCGCCGAGCGCGCGCGCCGCGTCGAACATCCGCCGCAGCGCCCCCTCTGTCCGCGCGGCGTCGAGCGCGTCCCGCGGGCCGAGCCCGAGCACGACGAGGTGCGACGGCGCCAGCCGGTCGTCGAGCGGCACGAGCAGCTTCTCCCCGGCCTTCCCGGTGAGGAAGCCTCGGATCACGAGCCGCGACAGGTGACCGTGCAGGCGCCAGTCGACGGCGCCGGTGATGCCGGCGAGCGGGTGGCGCTCCTCGAACGTGAAGAGGACCAAGCGCGCGCCCGCGTGGTCGGCGAGCTTCGAGAGGCGGGGCGTGACGAACGCGACGTTCAAGTGAGCCTGCTCAGGTCGCGCGCGATCCTGTCGAGGACGCCGTTCACGAACGCGGGCGAGTCCTCGGTGCCGAACCGCTTCGCGAGCTCCACCGCCTCGTTGATCGCCACGCGCGGCGGCGTGTCGGGGCGGAAGCGGAGCTCGAACACGCCGAGCCGCAGGATGTTCCTGTCGACGAGGCTCATGCGCACGAGGCGCCAATTGTCGCTCGCCGACACGATCATCTCGTCGAGCTCGCCGACACGGGCGGCCACGTCGAGGAACGTCTCGCGCGCGAAGTCGTCCGGGAACGGGCCCTCTCCGAAGCTCGAGCGGTAGGACTCCACGACGCGCTGCGGCTCCTGCCCGGAAGCCTCGAGCTGGTACAGCATCTGGAGCACGACCTCGCGTGCGCGGCGGCGCGTGGACATCGAGCGGCTCAGATCTTGCGGAACAGGTCGGCCATCTCGATCGCGGAAACCGCCGCTTCGTAGCCCTTGTTGCCCGCCTTCGTGCCGGCGCGTTCGATCGCCTGCTCGAGCGTGTCGGTCGTGAGGACGCCGTACGCGACCGGCTTGCCGGACTCGAGCGCCACCTGCGCGAGCCCCTTGGTCACCTCCGCGGCGATGAAGTCGAAGTGCGGCGTGTCGCCGCGGATCACCGCGCCGAGCGCGATGACGGCGTCGACGTTCTTGCGCGCCGCGAGCTTGCGGGCGACCGCGGGCAGCTCGAACGAGCCCGGGACCCTGACCATCACGCACTTGTCGAGATCGCACCCGTGGCGCGCGAGCGCGTCGAGGCAACCCTCGACGAGCCTGTCCACGATGAAGCTGTTGAAGCGCGAGATCGCGATGGCGAACCTCAGCCCCGACGCGTTGAGGACACCCTCGATCGCGGCCGGCCCGCCGCTGCGCTTGGTTTCCATGATCACACCTCCTCCATGCCGATCTGCGAGGTCGCCTCGAAGCCCCACGCCTCGAGGCCGACCATCTTCCGCGGGTTGTTGGAGATCACCTGCAGCTTGCGGACGCCCAGGTCGAGCAGGATCTGCGCGCCGATCCCGTACTCGCGCAGCACGCCCCGATCGTCCCGGGGCACGGCCTTGGCGCCGTTCGTCCCGGCCGCGAGCTCCTCGGCGATCGTGTCGTTCGAGGGCAGGTAGAGGACGACCCCCCGGCCCCGTTCGATGATCCTGTCGATGACGCGGCGCAACGTCGGGCTCGCCTTCCGCGTCCGCGCGCCGAGCGCGTCCTCGAGCAGCGTCGACACGTGCGCGCGCACCGGGACCCAATCGCCGTCGGCCACGTCGCCGAGCGCGAGGGCGACGTACTCGTGGCGGCGGATGCCCGGGGCGGCCTTGTAGGCGTGGACCTGGAACACCGCGCGCCGCGTCTCGCCGCCGAGCTCCATCTCGCGCGTGTCGATCCGCTCGACGAGCCGGTCGTGCTGGAGGCGGTACTCGATGAGATCCGCGATGCTCACGATGTGCAGCCCGTGCTCCTTCGCGAAGCCGCGCAGGTCGTCCATCCGCGCCATCGTGCCGTCGGGCTTCATGATCTCGCAGATCACGCCCGCCGGCGTGAGCCCGGCGAGCCGCGCGAGATCCACCGAGCCCTCGGTCTGCCCCGTGCGCTGGAGCACGCCGCCCGGCATGGCGCGCAGCGGGAACACGTGTCCGGGGCTGACGATCCCCTTGGCGCTCTGCCCGGGATCGGACGCGACCTTGATCGTGTGGGCGCGATCCGCGGCGCTGATGCCGGTCGTCACGCCCTCGGCGGCCTCTATCGACACGGTGAACGCGGTCTGCAGCGGCGAGCGGTTCGACTGCACCATCATCGGCAGCCCGAGCGCCTCGACGCGCTCGGCCGTGAGCGTCACGCAGATGAGGCCGCACCCCTTGGTCGCCATGAACGTGATCGCCTCGGGCGTCACGAGCTCGGCGGCCATCGTGAGGTCGCCCTCGTTCTCGCGGTCCTCGTCGTCGACGAGGATCACCATGCGCCCCGCCTTGATCTCCTCGATGGCGCGCCCCGCCCGCTCGATCGCCTTGAGCTGCTCGATCACTCCGCTACCTCACGAATCCGCTCCGCACGAGGAGCTCCATGTCGACCCCGCCGCCGCCCTCGCGGTCGAGCTGGCGCGCCACGTACTTGGCGAGCACGTCGGTCTCGAGGTTGAGCCGCGCTCCCGGCGCGCGGCCGCCGAGGGTCGTCGACGCGAGCGTGTGCGGGATCAGCGTCACCTCGAACGAGCCCGCGCCCACGCCGTTCACGGTCAGGCTCACGCCGTCGAGCGCGACCGATCCCTTGCGGGCGATCTGCCGCGCGAGCTTCTCGTCCTGTGGCAGGGCGAGCGTCCACAGCTCCGCCTCGCCGGCGCGATCCTTCGCGAGGAGCGAGACCCGCGCGTCGACGTGGCCGGTCAGAAGGTGCCCGCCCATCGGATCGCCCAGACGGCTCGCGCGCTCGAGGTTGACCCGCGTTCCTAGCGAGAGCGAGCCGAGGCCGGTCAGCGAGAGCGTCTCGCGCGAGGCGAACGCCGTGAACTCGGAAGCGCCGAAGCCATCGACCGTCAGGCAGGCGCCGTCGACCGCGATGCTCTCTCCTGTGTTGAAATCTCGAAGGGCGGTCTTCACCTTGAGGCGCGCCTCGTCGCCGCGCCGCTCGAGCCGGGCGATGGTGCCGACGTCCTGTACGAGCCCGGTGAACATCCGCTCAATCCCAAAGAGTTGGCCGCGCGCCCTGCGCGGCAGGGGAAATATACACAAAGCGCGCGGAATGGCCAGGGGTTTGGGGCTGCGGCGTGCCGTCGGCTTGCTGCCGCGCTCCTGAGCTTGTCCGGATGGAAAACTGCCGTGGTGCGGTACGCGATCTTCGGAATACCGCATCGACGCGGCAGATTTTTCGAACCGGGCGGACGCCTCCAGGCTACAAATAGAGAAACGGGAGAAACCGGGGGGCGAGGAACACGTCGTCACAAAGGAGCCGCGAAGATGGACAAGCGCCGGTCCGAGAACACCCGCCTCGAGCAGTTGCCGCTTCACGACGCCGGGATCGCCGCGCTGGCCCTCGCCGCGCTCCTCCTCCTGCCGCTCGGCGCGGCTGCGGACGGCGTGTCCGTCGAGGTGCTCGACACGGGTGACGGGCTCTTCCTCAGGTTCGAGGTCGCCGACTACTCGCTCGACTACGTCGACGCCGACGGCACGGACGCCTACCGCGTCGTCGCCGGCCGCGAGCGCCCCATCCTCGCCGCCGGAGCGCCGGATCTCCCGAGCGCGGTGCGCAGCATCGCGATCCCCGACGACGCCTGCGTCGCCGCGACGGTGATCGGCACGGAGCACACGGACGTCGCCGGCGTCGATCTCGCGCCGTCCAAGGGGAACCTCCCGCGCACGGTGGATCCGGGGTCCGTGCCCTACGAGTACGGCACGGAGTACGAGACCGACGCCTTCTACCCCGAGCAGCTCGTCGTCGTCGGATCGCCGTACGTCATGCGCGACGTGCGCGGGGCGACGGTGGACGTCCGGCCGTTCCGGTACAACCCCGTGACCCGGACACTCCGCGTCTACACGCGCGTCGACGTCCTGATCGCGCCGACCGGGCCGTGCGACGTGAACCCGCTCGTGCGCGACGGGCTGCGGCCGTCCGAGGACTTCGACAAGATCTACGAACATCACTTCATCAACTTCGCGACGTACGGCGAACTCTCGAAGTACGATCCTCTGGGCGAGGCCGGCGAGATGCTGATCATCGCGCACGACGCGTGGCTCGCCAACGTCGCGCCGCTCGTCGAGCACAAGACCGCCCTCGGCATCCCGACCACCGCGGTGGGCGTCTCCACGATCGGCAACACGAGCACCGCGATCGCGGCGTACATCGCCGAGCGTTACGCGGCCTCCGACCTCGCGTTCGTCCTGCTCGTTGGCGACGCGGCGCAGGTCGCCACCCCGACGTCGACGGCGGCGTCCGGCGGCAGCTCGGATCCGAGCTACGCCAAGGTCGCGGGCGCGGACGACTACCCGGATCTCCTGATCGGCCGGTTCTCGGCGGAGACCGCGGCGCAGGTCGACACGCAGGTCGAGCGCACGATCGATTACGAGAATGCGCCCGCCACCGCCGAGGCGTGGTTCAAGAAGGGGATCGGGATCGGATCGGCCGAGGGTCCGGGCGACGACGACGAGATGGACTACGAGCACATCGACGTCATCAAGGACAAGCTGATCGGTTACGGGTACACGGAGGTCGATGAGATCTACGATCCCGGCGCGAGCGCGAGCGCGGTCAGCGCGGCCGTCAACGAGGGCAGGGGGATCATCAACTACTGCGGCCACGGCTCCGACGGATCGTGGGGCACCACCGGGTTCTCGACGTCCAACGTCAACGCGCTCACGAACGTCGGCATGCTGCCGTTCATCGTGAGCGTGGCGTGCGTCAACGGGAACTTCTCCGGCGGGACCTGCTTCGCCGAGGCGTGGCTGCGCGCCGAGAGCTCGGGAAACCCGAAGGGCGCCATCGCCATGTACGCGTCGAGCGTCAACCAGTCGTGGAACCCGCCGATGGCCTCGCAGGACGAGCTCAACGATCTCCTGGTCGCCGAGGCGTACTTCAGCTTCGGCGCGCTCTGCTTCGCGGGGTCGTCGCTCATGATGGACGAGTACGGCTCGGACGGCGTGGACATGTTCAATACCTGGCACGTGTTCGGGGATCCGTCGGTCCGGGTGTACGGCGGGACGCCGGACACGGACACGGACGCGGACACGGACACGG
This sequence comes from Pseudomonadota bacterium, assembly GCA_023229365.1. Classification (NCBI taxonomy): domain Bacteria; kingdom Pseudomonadati; phylum Pseudomonadota; species Pseudomonadota bacterium. Next base: position 51,913 of record JALNZK010000022.1, read on the forward strand.
ATGTCGATTCGGATTCGGACACGGATTCGGACACGGATTCGGATTCGGACACGGATTCGGACTCGGATTCGGACTCGGACACGGATTCGGACTCGGACTCGGACTCGGACTCGGATTCGGACACCGACACCGAGACGGAGACCGACACGGGCGTGCCCCCGGTCTGGGATCCCGGGGACGGCGGGTGCGGCTGCCGGACCGCGGGGGCGAGCGTGCCGCGCTCGGGCCTCGTCCGGCTCCTCTCCTTCCTGATCTGGTCTGATCTGATCTGATCCTTCCGACCTGCCCAACCCCCCACGCCGATTTTTGTGATATCGTTCGGTGTTTCCGAAGGAGGTGACGCGATGACGCCCGCGGAGATGCTCGGCTCCACAGAGATATTCTCTTCGCTCCCGGCGCAGCACATCCAGCAGATCGCGACCCGGCTCGAGCGGCTGGAGATCGCCAAGGGCGCCGATCTCGTGGTCCAGGGTCAGCCCGGCGACGCCCTCTACGTGATCGAGTCGGGGCGCGTCGGCGTGTTCGTGCGAGATCCGGAGTTCGGGCTCGGCATGGAGGTGGCGCAGATCGGCCCGGGCGACTGCGTCGGCGAGCTCGCGCTGCTCACGGGCGCGCCGCGGACCGCGACGTGCACCGCGCTCGTGGACGTCGTGGCGCACAGGCTCGACCGGGCCGTGTTCGACGCCGTCATCGCGCAGTCGCCGGCGGTGCTCCGCGATCTGGCGAAGGTGCTCGCGCGGCGGCTCGCCGCGGTGAGCGCGAAGCAGTACGTCCCGTTCGTGTCGCTCTCGAGGTACGAGCCGGATCCGCAGCTCGCGGCGCTCGTGCCGGATGCGGTCGCGCGGCGGACCCAGGTCGTGCCGGTCGCGTTTGAGGAAGGCGCGGTGGTGCTCGCCGCGGTGAACCCGGCCGACTCGAGCGGGCTCGACGAGGTGCGCCGCTACCTGCGCGGCGTCCGCGTGCGCCCCGTCGCCGCGAGCGCGGAGGACTTTGAGCGGTTCCTCGGACGCCTCGGCTCGGCCGACAAGGGCGCTTCGGCGCAGGCGCGCAAGACGGAGCTGCCGCTGCGCTTCCTCTCCGACGCCGACGACGCGGACCGCGCCGGCGCCATGAGCGGCCCCGAGGTGCTCAAGCTCGTCAACCAGATCATCTCCCTCGGGATCGTGTCGGACGCCTCGGATATCCACATCGAGCCGTCGAGGGAGGGAACTCTCGTGCGGTACCGGATCAACGGATCCCTCGAGACGAAGCTGCCGCGGATCCCGTCCGAGGCGCACAAGACGCTCGTCTCGCGGTTCAAGGTGCTCGCGAAGCTCGACATCACCGAGGCGCGCAAGCCGCAGGAGGGGCGCATCTCGATGGAGGCCGGCGGGCGCGCGGTCGATCTCCGCTTGTCGCTCATCCCGACGAAGCTCGGCCAGAAGCTCGTGATGCGCATCCTCGACTCCGGCGCGTCGCTCGTCGAGCTCGAGAAGCTCGTGCTCGCGGAGAAGGTCCGTCAGGCGGTGCGCCAGATGTTCTACGCGCCGCACGGCGTCGTGCTCGTCACCGGCCCCACCGGATCGGGCAAGACGACGACGATGTACTCGGCGCTGCTCGAGCGGCGCAACCCGGAGCTCAACATCGTCACGGTGGAGGATCCGGTCGAGTTCCACATGGACGGCCTCGCCCAGGTGGAGATCGGCGCGACGCCCGGGCTCGACTTCGCCTCCGCGCTGCGCGCGTTCCTGCGCCAGGATCCGGACATCATCCTCGTGGGCGAGACGCGCGACGCCGAGACGGCGAAGCTCGCGTTCCAGGCCGGGCTCACGGGGCGCCTCGTCTTCACGAGCTTCCACACGAACAACTGCGTGAGCGCGGTCGTGCGCCTGTTCGAGATGGGGCTGGAGCCGTTCGCGCTCGCCAACGCGCTGGTCGGCGTGATCCACCAGCGGCTCGTGCGCCGGCTCTGCCCGCACTGCCGCGTCCCGTTCGAGTACTACCCGCAGATCATCGAGAACCTGCGGGCCGCCGAGGTGATCGGCGAGCAGGTGCCGCAGCTGTACCGATCCAAGGGCTGCGAGCGGTGCGGCGGCCAGGGGTACATCGGCCGCGTCGCGGCGCTCGAGATCCTGGTGGCGACCGAGCAGGTGCGCGCGGCGATAGCGGCGCAGGCGCCGCCGGACGAGATCCTGGCCGCCGCGTCCAAGGGTGCGTTCGTCCCGCTGTCGAGGTACCTCGGGTTCCTCCTGCAGCACGGCATCACGGTCCCGGGGGAGGCGCTCGGCGCGCTCCCGCGGCGCAACCGCTAAGGAGGGCCGCATGGCGGCGTTCGGCACGCGCGAGATCGAGTTCGAGTTCGCGGAAGACAGCGGCGGCGAGTTCAGGCCTTCGGGCAACGTCGTCGAGGTCGTGTTCGACCATGTCCGGCGCGGCGAGACCGAGCGGGCCGCGTCGCTGCTCGCGGCGTCGGGCGCCGACGTCGGCGATCGCCTTGTCCGCGAGGCGGAGATCGGCGCGAGCCAGGAGCTGTGGCGCAGGCTCGCCGCGCTGTTCGCCGCCGCGCGCGACGTCGGGCGGGCTGCGAAATGCGCGGAGGCGATAGGCGATCACGGGCTGGCCGCCGGGTTCTACGAGGCGGCTTACGACTGGCAGCGCGCGGCCGAGCAGTACCAGCGCGCGGGGAGATCCGGCAAGGCCGCGGAGATGTACGAGCGATCGCTCGCCTTCGACAAGGCCGCCGCCCTGTACCTCGAGGCCGGCGAGCACCTGCGCGCCGCGGAGTGCTACGCGCGGGCCGGCGCCTACTACCACGCGGGGCATCTCTACATGCGGCTCGGGCGATACGAGAAGGGTGTCGAGGTCCTGCAGCGCGTGGACAGGATGCAGAAGTGGTTCGCCGAGTCGTCCGCCTTGCTCGGCCGGTTCTTCGAGAGGACCGGCAACGCCGAGATCGCGATGGCGCACTACGCGGACGTCGTGCGCAGCCGCCCCGTCGACGCGACGACGCTCGAGGTTCACCACAGGCTCGCCTTGCTGCTCGCGGGGAGCGGCCGCGTGGACCAGGCGAACCGGCTGTGGGGCGGAGTGCTCGGCGTCGATCCGAGGCACCCGGGGGCCACGGAGGGGATGAAGCTGCTCGGCGCCGGGGGCGTGGCGCAGGGAGCGGGCGACGCCGTCCGGCTCCTCGTCCTGCCCGGAGAGGAAGGGGCCGTCCGGGCGGCGCCGTCCGCCCCGCGACGGGAGGTCGCGGCGGTGCGTGTCGACTTCGAGGTGCTGCGCCAGCTGCCGATGTTCGGCGAGCTCACCCTCGAGGAGCTCCAGTCGATGCACACGCTCGCCGACCGCGTCGCGTTCGCGAAGGGCGACGTCCTCATCGAGCAGGGGAGGACCGGCGAGGCGCTGTTCATCCTCGCGTCCGGTCGGGTGAAGGTCGAGGTGCTCGCCGAAGGGAAGCCGCCGAGGCAGGTCGCGGCGCTCGGGACGGGCGCGGCGCTCGGCGAGATGGCGATGGTCGACGAGGCGCCCACGTCCGCGCGCGTCACCGCGATCGAGGATGGCAACGCGTTTCGCTTCCGGCTCGATCGGCTCGTGACCCACCTCGCGACCGAGCCCAGGGCGGGCTTCAAGGTGATGCGCTACCTCGGGCGGATCCTCTCGGTCCGCCTGCGCGAGGCGAATCGCGCGGTGGTGGGGTGAGGCAGACGGGTTCCCCGGCGTGTACCTCGACGCCGCGGTCAGGAGCGACGCGCGGCTCAAGGCGTTCCAGGATCCGGTCTACGGCAGGCTGCCGGCGGAGCACGATCCCGCATACGTTCCGGCCGAGACCGAAAGAGCCAGAATTCTTGCCCTGTCAACGCCGTGAAATTCTGTTATAGAGGAACGGCGACCGCACCGTTCTTTGCAAACTCGAGCTCGATTTCAACCTGAAGCTCAAGCTGACAATGCTCAGGCCTGCTCATGCGGGCCGAACCTTCCACCACAAGAGGAGACGGAACATGAACACGCAACGGTTGATTCTCATGACATTTCTCGCAGTGACCCTGCTCTCGGCGGCATGCGCCGACGACGGCGGCGGCGGCTCGAGCGACGCCGACAGCGACACGGACAGCGACACGGATTCGGATTCGGACACGGATTCGGACACGGATTCGGACACGGATTCGGATTCGGACACCGACGCCGACACCGACACGG
>JALNZK010000023.1 GCA_023229365.1 Pseudomonadota bacterium
GTTCGACTGTGTGTGTCCATTCCGATAAACTTCATTTGCAGCGCCTCCTTCCTTGGCTTGTGTTGGGCAAACAACAAGCTATCAGGAGGGGCGCTGCTTTTTCATGGTGCCTTTTTTTTGGGGGGGGCGCCGCGCGAAGACGGATGGGAGGGATCGTGAAACGAATCATGATCGCAGGAATGGCACTGGTCCTGTCCAGTTGTGGCGGCACGAAGCAGTCGCCGACGGGCGATGCGCTGGAATCGTACTTGGTACAAGGGGCCCGCGCGGAAGGTTCTCCTATTGCATCGGTACCTTCTGAGTCCACCGCGGCAACCGGAATCTCGACTGATTCGGCAGGGGTGCAGTGGGTTACCTCTATCCCAGCGGGCGTGCAGTTCTCGAAGACCGAAATCACAGTGGATCAATACCGGGCGTGCGTGGATGCGGGAAAATGTACGGAGGACGGCGTGACGATGCCATACCGCCTCGAACGCGAACAACCCACAGGCGCGAGGTACTGCAACTGGGGCAAAGCGGATCGGGGAAATCACCCGATGAACTGCTTGGACTGGCAGCAAGCGGCAGATGTCTGTGCATGGTTCGGAGGAAGACTCCCGTCCGGTGAAGAGTGGTATGCGGAAGCGTCGAACGGTGGAACGCGCAAGTGGCCCTGGGGGGCGGACCCGACGGCGAGTTGCGACTACGTAGTGATGAGTAATTCGAGGCCGGGGAGGGGGTCAGAGGGGGCCGGCTGTGGACGAGGTACGGCGTGGCCGGTTTGCTCAAAACAGCGTGGAAACAGCGTGTCGGGGCTGTGCGACATGAGCGGCAACGTGATGGAGTGGACGTCGCAGGATTCAGAACTCGGCGAAAAGCTAATCTGCGGTAGCGATCTAGGGATGGTTAAACCTTCGCTTCTCAGCTCGGATTGTCAGTGGCGGGATGCGCCTGAGACCCGGAATTCCACCCTTGGCGTTCGATGCGCTCGAGCGTCTGAAGAAGAAGCGCAGAAGGGCGACGAAGAAGGGGTGGTCAGTAACCAGGCGGAGGAGGCTCCTACCGACGAGCACGAAGAGAAAGCCCAGCCAGCGACCGAGAAGAAGAAGACGAAGAAGGAAGTGAAAGAGGAGGCGGCTCGTCAGAAGGCCGTCCTTGCGTACGCCGATAACGTGCCGGAGAGAATCAGCGCTCTCCACATTCAGACGGAGGGAGACGGCTTCATCGGCTACTTCGCGCTTTCTACTTCCCAGGACGAGCCATCGGTTTCTTCGGGGCAGCTCACCCTGACGATAAACCTGACGAGCCGCGGGATGCTTGTCGAGAAAGAATACTACTACACGGGTGAAATTAGAGCCGAAGACTACCGGGAGGCCACTATTGGCCTCGGTGTTTTTGCGAGAGGAGCGATCGTGTACCGGTTACCCTACGTCAAGTGGTCAGATTTCTTGGGCCGTATGGTCTCGCTCGCGGGACCACGTGGTTTTGACAACACCTACGCTTACCAGGCAACGGTTCGTCTTGTGACCGACGACGGTATTGTTCTCGAATCCTCGACCGATTTCCGCCCCTGATCCGGTTCCAGCGAGACACTCGGTTGTCCACAAACCGGTCCCTTTGTGTCCTAAATGCCTTGCATATGTAAGACATAATGATTACATTCTGGTTAGGAGAGACCGGGATGAAAGCCAAGACCAAACGTAACCGACACGACGAGCACCGGGTAGTGGGCTACCTCCGGGTGTCTACCGACGAGCAGGCCCTCGGACCAGAGGCACAGCGGGCCTCCCTGGAGCGCTGGTGCCGGGAGCGGGGCGCCGTCCTCGTCGCCGTGTTCGAGGATCGCGGGGTGTCCGGCGGTGCCGCTCTGGAGCGCAGGAAGGGTCTTCTGGCCGCGCTCGACGCGCTCGACGACCTGGGAGCAGGGGTGTTGCTTGTGGCGAAGAGAGACCGTCTCGCGCGCGACGTGATACTGGCCGCCATGACCGAGCGCTTGGTCGAGCGCAAGGGAGCGAAGGTCGTCGCGGCCGATGGAACCGGCAACGGCGACGGTCCTGAGGCGCAGCTCATGAGGCACATGGTGGACGCGTTTGGCGAGTACGAGCGCGCCTTGATCCGCGCCAGGACCCAAGCGGCGATGAACGTCAAACAGGCACGAGGCGAGCGCGCGTCCCGGTGGTTGCCGTTCGGGTCTTCGCTTGCGGCGGATGGCGTGCACCTGGAGCCCAACGCCGAGGAGCAGGAAGTGATCGGCCTCGTGAAGCAGCTCCGCGCCGACGGGCTGTCCATACGGGCGATCGCCGATCGATTGAACGCCGAGGGCCGACAGGCGCGAGGCGCGAAGTGGCACAAAACCAGTGTCAGCCGCGTTCTCGACCGGGCGGCATGATCGATCTGGCGAGGGCTCGCCGCATCAGGCACGGTCTGGAGCGGCTGACGGAGATTGTAGGCACGAACTCGAGACTGGCCGCGCGCGCTCGAGCGTGGCTTGTTGTTGAAGAGAAGGAGGACGCTATGGTGCAAGATGCGACGGTGACGATCAGGCTGCCTCAGGATCTCCTCGACCGGGCCGAAAAACTGATCCCGCGACTGGAGAAGCAGGGAGCGCTTGCGGCGACGAGAGTGAGCAAGGCGGTTGTGATCCGGCTCGCGCTGCTCCGCGGACTGGATGCGATCGAGAGCGAGTTGAAGGCCAGTCGAAAGCGTTCGTGAGAACCGACAGCCACATCTTTGTCAGGGGAACATGAGCCGGCGATCCTTGAAACGGGCACATGCAACTCAGTCTTGGTCTTGGTACTGATCGTCGTAGTCCTCAGCTCGACGCTGCCACACCTCCCGAAGCGCATCGAAAACAGCGTCAACTTCCTCGGCAGAGAACCCGATCACGCGAAAGAAGAAGCGAAGCCGGTCCTCTTGCCCCAGGTAGGAGCCGAACGCCGGCTTCGGGATCATCGGGCAAGGTCTGGTTCTGTAGTTGTCGAGCGTCCGCTTGCCGAGCCCAAGCAGGTTCGCCACGCGCCCATAGGCACACTCATGAGGACCACCCTCACTACTGATCACCGACCTGGATACCGCGTCGAGGAAGCTCATCTTCGCGTTGCGGAACTCGTCGGTGGGAAGGTGACTCTCCAGAAGGAACACGAGAGCCGCTCGCAGGTCGTCGTGCGTGAAGGAGTCGTCCTTCTGGAACCTGCCGTACAGCTTCGCCACCTCGTCCGCGAGATCTCGGTAGAGGCTGTTGACGTGGTCCGTCTCCTGCCCCGGGCGGGGCTTGAGCAGGACGGGCACGACTTTCCCGAGCACCTTCTCGGCGGCCGGGTCTCGAGCGTCCGGACCTCGAGCACAGTAGGCGGCGGCCAGATCCAGGAAGATCCTGAGCGCCGTGCGGATCTCTTGGTCGTCGAGTTGCGGGACCATTCCGGGGCCAAATCTCCGTTCGATGTGGCAATCGCCACAAGCCGTGTCTAACATGGTCGGGGAAAAACCGAGGCGTTACAAGCCTCACAACGCGAGCAGGGCGAGAAGTGTCAGCTCATAACCCGAAGGTCGTAGGTTCAAATCCTGCCCCCGCTACTGAAAGCCTCCGGTGAAAGCCGGGGGCTTTCGTCTTGTTAGGGCATTTCTGCAACTTCGCTCCCTGATGCATTTCGGTCCGTTGCCCAACTGTTGCCCAATCCCGACCACGGACGGTCGAGATCCTCGACCGCCTGGGCCGTCACCGCCGGCGCCAGGTGCGAATAGCGGACCGCCATCGCGATCGTGCTGTGACCGAGCACCTCCTGCACAACCCGGATCGACTGGCCGCGCATGACGAGGTGGCTCGCGGTGCTGTGCCGGAGCTTGTGCCACGACGGCTCGCGCGGGATCCCTGCGCGCCGACAGATGCGGGCGAGCGCCCGGTCGGCCGTGCTCTTCGGGATCCGCGAGCCATCGGCAGAGGCGAAGACGAGGTCGTCGCCCTCGGTGTTCCCCTCCTGATTCTCCTTGAGCGCCGCCAACACCTCGGCCGTATGGGTGCTCAAAGCCACAGAACGCCCCCTGTTGCTCTTAGGCAGCGTGGTGTAGCCCCGGGAGTGGCTCCGGCGAACGTCGACGCGCCGGGCTTCCAGGTCGATGTCCGACCATCTCAGCTCGAAGATCTCGCCGCGCCGGGCACCGGTCCGCAGGGCGAACAGGATCGCCGCGTGCCAGGTCGGGTCATTTTCCGCCCTGGCGGCGGCGAGAAGCCGCTCGCTCTCTCCGAAATCGAGGAAGTCGAAATCGGACGACGGCGCCGTGGGCAACTTCATCCGGGGCGCTGCAGCGATGGTGCCCGTCTCCTCGGCGTAGTGCAGCACCTTGGACAGGAGCGCCAAGGCGTTGCGCACGCTCTTCCTGCCGAGCCCGGTGCCGAGCAGCTTCGCCTTGAGCTTGTCGGCCTCGAGCGCGCCGATCGCGTCGATCCGGGTCGGGCCGAGCTCCGGCAGCAGGTAGAGCCGGAAGAGCTGCCGGTACAGGTCGGCGGTGCGCGGCTTGCAGTTGGGCACCGCGTGCCAACTTTGTAGGCGGTGGTCGAGGAGAAGAAGAAGTAGACGGGCGGCTCCGCGATCCGCGGCGTCGCCCGGCCCGGCCGTAGAGGTCGGGTTTGGGGTCGAGGCATGCACATTCCACTGATCACTTGAATTCCAGTGACCACTTGAAGTAGACTCTCCTCCGGATGAAGCATTCCGATCCCATCGAGCTGGTGAAGCAGGCGCTCGGCGCGTCGCTATCTGGCTGCTATTTCAAGAAGGGCGGCGCGAAACGGGGCGGACCGGAGCTCGTCATCGTCTGCCCACCCTCGAAGTACGCGGCCCGGCTCGTGGCCGTGACCGCGCCGCGGGTCTCGGACGTGCTCGGCCGCCTGGCGGTCGCGATCCTCGAACGCGCCTCGTGGTGCGCGCCCGACGGGCTGTCGCCGTTCATCGCCGTGCTGATGCCGGCCTTTGGCCCGAAGATGGTCGAGGCGGTGCGCGACTTCATCGAGCAACACGCCGGCGACGTGTCGTGGATGCTCGTCAACCCGCAGGGTGGCCACCACCTGGAGATGAAGAGGAAGACGGGCGTCATCGTCACCGACCACGCCGCAGAGACGCCGTCGCAGCCGCAGCGGCCGAGCAACCGCAGGGGCTCGCTCTTCTCCGATCTCTACCGCTGGATGCTGAAGCTCCTGCTCCTGCGCGACGCGCCGGCGCCGTACGAGGCGCCGTTCCGCGGCAAGGTCGCGAACCCCACGCACCTGGGCCGCGCCGCGCAGGTGTCGGTGGAGACCGCGCACCAGTTCGTGCGCGCCTTCGCGGAGCGCGACTTCCTCCGCGTCGAGCGGGGCGACCTGAAGCTCGTGCGGCGCAAGGAGCTGCTCGAAGCCCTGCTCACCGAAGAGCGGCAGGCTTCCCCGGTCTGGACGCACGCGCGCCCGGCGGACGGCGGGACGTTCGACCTGGACCACATGCTCGCCTCGCGGCCGGCGGGCGGGATCGCGGTCGGCGGCTTCGAGGCGTGCCGCCGCTACGGGCTCCTGCACACCGCGCCGGGCGTGCCGCTGCTCCTCCTCGAAGGCCCGCCGAACGCCCTCGTCGCCGCGTGGGATCTCGATTACTGTGGACCGCGTGAGGCCCAGATCGTGATCGCCGAACCTCGATACCGCGCCTCGGTGTTCCGCGCCGTCACCCACGTCGGCGGCGTCCGGGTCGTGGATCTCCTCCAGGCCGCGCTCGATGTCGTGCCGGTGCCCGGACGCGGCTTCGAGCAGGCCGAGCTCGTCGTCGCGGAGATCCTCTCGTGGGGCGGTGCATGACCATCCGGCTGCCCGCGGAGATGGAGGACGCGCTGCGGGATCTGGGCGCGTGCCTCGCGAGCCTCGGGCCGTACCGCGACCGGGCGGTGCTCGCGGGCGGGATGGTGCCCGTGCTCTACCGCCACATGGAGTCGGTGCGCGAGGTCGACCGCGTTCCGCTCGCGACGTTCGACCTCGACATCGCGCTCCCGGCGAAGCTCGCGGCGCGGGGACAGCCGCGCATCGCCGATCTGCTCGAAGGGGCGGCGTTCGAGTCGCGGCTGCGGGGCTCGGACGATCCGCCGGTCGCGATCTACCAGCACGCGCGACACGGACGCGACGGCGTCGCGCCGATCCACGTCGAGTTCCTCGCCCCGCTCGTCGGCCCCGAGACCGATCGCGCCGGGGAGCAGCGGCGGCTCGTCGAGGTGCAGCGCGGCTTCCACGCACAGGCGCTGCGCTACATCGGCCTGCTGCTGGAGCATCCGCTCGTCGTCCGCTCCGACCGCGTGCCGGCGCTCCACGTCCCCGCGCCCGGGATCGAGCTCCGCGTCCCGCACCCGGCGATGTTCGTGCTGCAGAAGATGCTCTGCCGCGACGCGCGCCCCGTGGCCAAGCGGGACAAGGACCTCGCATACGTGTTCGACGTGGTGACGCTCTTCGCCTCGCGCTGGGCCGAGATGGGCGAGGTCGCCCGCGATGTATCGTCCGGAAGCGCGGCGCACGCGTCCTGGATCGTCAACGCGACGAAGCGGCTGACCGCGCTGTTCGCGTCGCCGACGGCGGACGGCCCGATCTCCGTGCGGCGCGTGTACGGCGGGTCGGGATCTGCGACCGCCCCCTCCGAGGACGGGGTGTTCCGGATCGTCGGCCGCTTCCTCGACGAGTCCGGGCTGCGCGCCGGGTGACGCTCGTTTCCTGCCCCCGCTACCGAAGAGAAACCCGGCAGCCGCAAGGCTCGCCGGTTTTTTCTTGTCCGGCCTCAGGGCATCGCGGCAACACTGTCACCCTCGAACTGTCGCAAAAAAAACACACCTCATCGAAAAACCGGCGGATTTTCGGGCCCGTCGCCATGGTTCGGATTTTGCAACCCATACTCGGGCATGGGCACCTCATGGAAAACCGCCATCGCAATCTGTCCCGCCGGACCGGCGGCCGGGACCGTCGGCCGGAAGCTCCTGGGCCTCGACATCGGCGAGCGGCTCCTGCTCGCCCTTGCGCACGCCGGGGTCGAGCGCGTCCTGTGCGTCGGGCCGGGTGAGCGACCCCGTTGTGCGCGCGCCGCCATTCGGGTCGACGAGCTGAAGCCCGGCTCCCTCGCGGTGCGGGAGCGGGCCGTGCTCCTCCCCGCGGATCTCGTCTTCGACCGCCGCCTCGTCGAGGCCAAGGGCGCCCTCCCCGCGGATCTGCCGCTACGGGAGGTCACCGCCGCCTCGGTCGGCGGGCTGCTCGCGCTCCCCGAAGAGCACCTCGATAGGCTCGGCGTCGGAAGCACCGGCGGCGCGGGGAAGGGCTTCGCCGTGCGGGTGACGGATCCTTCGTCCGCGCGCGGGGCCGAGCGCTCGCTCCTCGCGTCGCTCCGCAAGCCGACCGACGGGATCGTCTCGCGCCTCCTGAACCGCCGGATATCGCTCGCCGTGACGCGCCTCGTCGTGCGCACCCGCCTGCGCCCCAACCACCTGACGATCATGCTCATGGCGCTCGGCCCGCTGGCGTTCGCGGCGGCGGCGTTCACGGGGTCGTGGTGGGGCCTCGTGCTCGCGGGGCTCCTCTACCAGGCGCACTCGGTGCTCGACGGGTGCGACGGGGAGATCGCACGGCTCACCTACCGCTTCTCGCGGACCGGCCAGTGGCTCGACTCGATAGGCGACGCCCTCGCGAACTACCTGTTCTGCCTCGGGCTCGCGTTCGGGCAGGCGCACGCCCACGGCTGGACCTGGCTCTACGTCGCGGGCGCGCTCCTGTTCGCCATCCAGTGCCACGCCTCGGGGATCAACATCCGGCGGGGCGCGCGGATGGGCTCGGGCGATCTCCTCTCCGTGCCGAACGCCCTCACCGGCGGGCCGCCGCGCGGAGCGTTGGGGCGGTTTGCGCGCGGGTTCCACGCGGCCGCGAGACGCGACGTCTACGCGCTCATGACCGCCGTGCTCGCAGCGGCGCAGCTCCCCCTCGTCGCGCTCGGCGTGTTCGCCGTCGGCTCCGTCGTGCTCGCCTGCGCCATGACCCTGAACGAATGGCGGCTGCGCGCGCTGGAGCGGGAGGGCCGCGCCCTGCCGGACCCGGCGATGCCGGTCTCCATCGGCGGCCGCGAGCTCGGGCGCGCAGCCTGAACGCGGAGAGCCTCCCCGATCACCTTGATCACCCTCGCCGGGCAGTGTTACGTTGCCGACGCTGGGAGGCCCCATGGAGTTTCGATTCACCGAGGAGCAGGAGTTCTTCCGGGCCGCGGTCCGGGACGCGGTGGACAAGCTGATCCGCCCGCGCGCCGCGGCGATCGACGAGGCGGACGACTTCCCGCGCGATCTGTGGAACGAGTTCGCGGCGCTCGGCTACCTCGGGCTGCGCCACCCCGAAGTGTACGGCGGCATGGACGCCGACGTCGTCACCTCGATGATCTTCTATGAGGAGCTCGCGCGCGGCTCGTGCGGCTTCTCGATGTCCGTGACGATGCAGATCCTCATGGGCACCTACTTCGTCGGCCGCTTCGGGAGCGAGGAGATCAAGCAGCGCGTGCTCGTGCCCGCAATCCGCGGCGAGAAGATCGGCACGATCTGCTTCACCGAGGATCAGTCCGGCTCGGACCTCGGCGGCACGCGCACGACCGCGACGCGCAAGGACGGCGGCTGGGTGCTGAGCGGCCGCAAGATGTGGATCACGAACGGCCCGATCTGCGACTTCTGTACCGTGCTCGCGACCACGGATCCGGCGAAGGGGATGGAGGGCCTGAGCTTCTTCCTGGTGGAGGCCGGGACGCCCGGCTTCGCTCGGGGGCAGAGCATCCACAAGCTCGGCTCGCACGGTTCGGTCACGGGCGAGCTGATCTTCGACAACGTCTTCGTGCCGGATGAGAACCTGCTCGGCGAGGGTCCCGGCAACGGCGTGAGGTACACGACCGCGATCCTGAACGAGGTGCGCGTCATGACCGCGCTGAACGCCTGCGCCATCGCGAACGAGGCGATGGAAGACGCGCGGAAGTACGCGCAGGATCGCGCGGCGTTCGGCAAGCCGATCGCCCAGTACCAGCTCATCCGCTCCAAGTTCGGGAGCCACTGGGCGTGGTACGAGGCCGCGCGCCTGCTCGCCTACAAGGCCGCCTGGATGATCCAGGAGGGGCTCGACTGCCAGTACGAGTGCATGCTCGCCAAGATGTTCGCCACCGAGATGTGCCAGTCGGCTGTCGACGAGGCGAGCCGCATCTACGGCGGGAACTCCTACGCCATGGAGTACGCGCAGCAGCGCTGGTTCCGGGACGCCCGGTTCACGCTGTTCGGCGGCGGCTGCCACGAGGTGCTGCTGAATACGCTCGGAGCGGCCTATTTGAGAAGAGGGGGAAAATAGGAACCCATGGTTCCCAGGATTCCCATCGAGAGGCTCCCATGGCGCTGAAGATCGCGGTGCTCGTGAAGCAGGTCCCCGACCTGGAGGCGATGATCGAGATCGCGCCCGACGGGCAGCTGCGCATCGAGGACAGGTACGTCTGCGCGTTCTTCGACGAGATCGCGGTCGAGGCGGCGCTCGGCGTCAGGGCGGCGGTCCCGGACGCGGAGCTCGCGGCGTTCTCGGCCGGCGGCCGCCGCGCGATCGACGCGCTGCGCAGGGCCGTCGCGATGGGGATCGATCAGGTGGAGCAGCTCGGGGACGAGAGCCTGGAAGGCGCGGACAGCCTGACGGTCGCCGAGGTGATCACGGCGCGGCTCCGGACGTTCGGCCCGTCGCTCGTGCTCGCGGGCAAGCAGGCTGGCGACGACGACATGGCCGCGGTCGGGCCGATGGTCGCCGGGCTGCTCGGCATCCCCCACACGAGCGCGGCCGTCTCCCTCCGCGTCGACGCCGCCGGCGGCTCGATCGAGGTCGATCGCGCCGTCGAGGGCGAGCTGCTCACGCTGCGCGCCCCGCTCCCGGCGCTCGTCACGGCGGAGAAGGGGCTCGCGGTGCCGCGCGTCCCGGTCGTGATGCGCGTCATGAAGGCGATGAAGGCGAAGATCCCGAACGTCCCGCTCGCGGAGCTGGGCGTCGCGGCGCCCGCACCGGGGGCACGGCTGCGGCACCTCCGCTACGCGCCGCCGCCGACCCGACCGCCCGTGCAGATGATGGCCGAGCCGTTCCCCGCGAACGTGGACGCGCTCGTGCGCCGCCTCCTCGAGGCGGGCGTGCTGGCATAGGAAGGGAGGGCCCATGGCGTCGAAGGAGATCTGGGTCCTCGCGGAGGTTCGCGGCGGCGCCGTCACGAGGGGCACGCTCCAGCTGCTCGGCGCGGCGCGCGGGCTCGCGGCCCCGGGAGACGCGATCGCCGTCCTCGTCGGCGGCGACGAGGGGATCGCGGCGGGACTCGCCGACTTCGCGCCGACGACGCTGCGCCTCGACGGCCCGGGGCTCGCCACGTACGAGGCGACCCGGCACGCGGCGGCGATAGCAAGGCTCGTCGAGGAGCGCGGCGCGCCCGCAGCGATCCTCGCGCCCGCCTCGTCGAAGGGGCTCGAGCTCGCGCCGCGGATCTCGGCACTGATCGGGGCCGGCTACCTGGGCTCGTGCGTGGCGCTGTCGCTCGAGGGCGGCGCGCTCGTCGCGCGCAGGCCGGTGCACGGAGGGAAGGCGTACGAGGAGATCGCGTTGTCGGCGGCCCCGGCGCTCCTCACGGCTCGCCCCGGCGGCTTCCCGATGCCCGAGAGGCTCCCGGCAGCGGGGAGGATCGACATCGTGCCGATCGCCCTCCCCGACCGGCTGGGATTCGAGATCGTCTCGCGCAAGTCGACGGCCGCGGGCCGCCAGGACGTCTCCGAGGCCAAGCGCGTGGTGTCCGGCGGGCGCGGCATGGGCGATCCCTCCAAGTTCGCGATGATCGAGGAGCTCGCCTCGGCGCTCGACGCGGCGGTCGGCGCGTCGCGGGCGCTCGTGGACGCAGGCGTCCGCCCGCACGCCGAGCAGGTCGGCAAGAGCGGCAAGACGATCTCGCCGGAGCTGTACGTCGCCTGCGGCATCTCGGGCGCCATCCACCACACGCTCGGCATGAACACCTCGAAGGTGGTCGTCGCCATCAACAGCGACCCCGACGCGCTCATCTTCAAGAGCGCGGACTACGGCATCGTGGGCGACGGCGCGCAGGTGGTCCCGGCGCTCGCGGCGGCGGTCGCGAAGGTCGTGAAGAAGGCTTGAGCGCATGAGCGACGGCGACGAGCTGGACGTCATCGTGGTCGGCGCCGGTCCGGCAGGGCTCGCGTGCGCCTGGGAGGCCGCGTCGGCCGACCTGCAGGTCGCGGTCGTGGAGCGCGGCGACGTCGCCGGGGCCAAGAACCTCTCCGGCGGCCGACTGTACCTCGAGCCGCTCCTCGGGCTGTGCGGCCCGCTCCTCGATGGCGCGCCGCTCGAGCGGCCCGTGGTCTCCGAGTCGATCGTGCTGGCGGATGACGCTTCGAGCGTCTCGTTCCGGATCGACGACGCCCCGGGCAAAGGGCTCCCGAGCTCGGCGACCGTGCTGCGCGCGCGGCTCGACGCGTTCCTGGCCGACCGGGTCGCCGAGAAGGGCGCGATGGTGCTGCCGCAGCAGCGCGCCGACGAGCTCATCGAGGAGGGCGGGCGGATCGTCGGGGTGAAGATCGCCGGGGACGAGCTGCGCGGCGGGCTCGTCGTGATCGCGGAGGGCGCCCTGTCGTTCCTCGCCGAGAAGGCGGGGCTGCGCGGCGCGCGTTCGCCCGAGCAGTACGCCGTGGGCGTCAAGGAGGTCGTCGCGCTCGACGCCGCGGCGATCGATCAGCGGTTCAACGTGCCCAAAGGCATGGGCGCGGCGCGGCTCTACATGGGCGCGGTCACCGCCGGCGTGCCGGGCGGCGGTTTCCTGTACACGAACGCGGAGAGCGTCTCGCTCGGGCTCGTCTTCCAGCTGCCGGCGGTCCGGGGCTGGAGAGGCGAGGACCACCTGTGGGAGCTCCTCGAAAGGTTCAAGGCCCGCCCGGACGTCGCCCCCCTCATCGAGGGCGGCCGCACGGTCGAGTACGGCGCGCACCTCGTGCCGGAGCCCGACTTCGCGAAGCTCCCGAAGCCCGGAGGGCCGGGGATGCTGCTCGCAGGCGACGCGGCGGGCCTCGTCCTGAACACCGGCGCGACCGTGCGCGGGATGGACTTCGCGATCGCCTCCGGGGTGCTCGCAGGCCGCGCGGCGGCCGAGGCGAAGAAGGAGAGGCTCGACCCGGCCGCAACCGTCGCGCGCTACGAAGCCGCGCTCGCGGGGAGCTTCGTCCTGCGGGAGCTGTGCGCGCACCGGCGGGCCCACGGCGTGCTGGCGACGCCGCACCTCTATTCGCACTACCCGGCGGCGGTGAGCGCCCTCGCGCGCGACTTCTTCCGCGTCGGCGAGGACGGGAAGACGATGACCGTGAAGCAGGCGACGAAGCGGCTGCGCAAGGACGTGCTCGGCTGGCGCGGGATCCGGGATCTGCTCCGGTTTGCCAAGATGTAGGCGGCCATGAAGATCGAAGAAAAAGTCGCGCTGCTCGCCATCAAGGCCCACGAGAAGAGCCACATCACCGTGGATCAGGCCGCTTGCGCCTCCTGCGACAATCGCATCTGCCTCTCCGTCTGCCCGGCCGAGCTGTACACGCTCGAGCCCGAGACCAAGCAGATCAAGATCGAGCACGCCGGCTGCCTCGAGTGCGGCACCTGCATGATCGTCTGCCCCAAGGGCTCGATCACGTGGGCCTACCCCGAGCCGGGGTTCGGGATCAGGTACAGGTTCGGGTGAAACACCGATCGCGGTGACCGGTGCAACCGCGCGCTCGCGCCGGTTGCCAGGCACGCGTGTTTGTATTACAAAGATATCAGGAGGTGCTTTAGTATGCGGGTGCAGACGATACGGCTCTCCGATGACCTGAGCTCGAAGCTCGACAAGGCGGTTTCTCGGACGCGGCGCTCCCGTAGCTCGCTCCTGCGCGAGGCGCTCGAGAGGTTCCTGGAGGACGCCGAGGATCTGGAGATCGCCCTCTCCCGCCTGCGCGATCCGGGCGCCGAGTGGGTGAGCCACGCGCAGGTCGTCCGTGATCTCGATCTCGATTGACTGGGAACGGAAGGCGGTGAAGGAGCTCGCCGCCGTGCCGAAGAAGGAGCAGCGTCGCATCGTCGACGCGGTCGCGCTTCTGCGTCGCGATCCGCTCCGGGGCAAGCCGCTCAGCGCCGAGTGGAAGGGCCTGCGCCGCCTGCGCGTCGGCGACTACCGCGTGATCTACGCCTTCGACGGGAAGAAGCTGCGCGTCTGCATCGTCCGCGTGGGTCATCGCCGGGGCGTGTACGACGCGGGGTGATCTCATGCATGCCGTACCCTCACCCCACAGTGATCCGTCCTTGCGTAAAAAGAGACGCTCCCTTGTGCCACGGCGACACGCCCTTTCGCCGCAGTGACCCTTCCTAGCGCCTTTCTTCCCTTGGGTTGCGGCCTGCGGAGCCTGTTTTTCGGCTCGAGCCGGCTCCTCCGGCGCAGAAGTTGCGCGTCTTTTCGCGATCGTGAGGCGTTTTACGGTTCGGACGACGCGTTCTCGGCTCTTGCAGAATGAGTCTGAGCCATTTCAACGAGGGCGCCGTTTCCGGTCACCGAACGCCACCACACGGCAAGCGGATCCTTAGATGTCCAAACCCAGACGGCGTGGCGTTTTTCGGCCTCTTCGGCCCCCAACTTCGCCTCCTCCTCGCCGATCTCCGCCTGGATGGAGCTCTTCAACTCGACGCAATCGAACGCCTTCCGTTTCCCCTTGCCCATCACACCACCTCCAGTGGCGACCGGATCTCGATCGCGGTGTAGCCCCGCATCAGGTTCACCGCGTTGAACATGCGGATCTTGTCGTAGTGTACCACGTGCTTGAAGTTCCAGCTCACGACGAGGTCGGCTCTCGCCACGGTCGCGAGGGCGACGTGGAACGCGTCGTTTGCAGAGGCTCTGCCCACGACTCTCGCCTTCAGGTACGCGTCCCTGAGCGCCCTCGCCTCGGCGGAGTCCGCTATCACTTCCACGCACGTGGAAGGCAAACCAGCGAGCACGAGCCGCACGCTCTCAGGCGCTCTGGACAGCTCACGCACGAGAAGGCCGGACACCAGCAGCAGCGCCTTCCCCTGGCGGGCCTTCTCGAACAACGCCCTGCTTGGGGCCTTGAACTCGTCGTCCAGGCAGCCGCCGACGACCGAGGTGTCGATGTAGATTCGAGGGGATCTCATTCGTGCCTCCCTGTGAAAAGGGTTGGTTTTTTTGTCCCGATCTCTCTCTATTCCTCATCGTCGTCTTCTTCGACAGGCGTACACCATTTTGGCCGCTGTGATTCCAGCCCGCTCCATCCCCAATCGCGCAGCATGTCGATAAAGGAATCGCGATCGTACTCCACCGACTCCTCTGGCTCAGAGAGCGTCGAAAACCCGTAGCCAGCGTCGCCAACTTCCTTCCAGATATCCGCGATCACGGAGTAGTCGGTAACCACAATCATCCCGCGAGTGTATCCGAAATGCTTCAGAAGCAGGCGCGCGTTAAGCTGTGCACCCGACGGAAGCACGCACCTGTAGGGTGCCACGATTTCTAGACCCAGGTCCCGAGCCGCCGCACGCCATTCCTCCAACAAATGATCTTCCATTTTGTCGGCCCTTCTGGTTGCTGGAGCGTTCCGCTTCATTCTATCGGACAAGATCCCCGAGCGCCTTCTCGTACTCCTTCAGATCTCTCTCGCTGAAACACACGAAGATCACCTTCTCGATCGTCGCGTCGTTCTCGAGGAAGCGCAGCGTCTCGGCCAACGCGATCCGGCACGCCTTGTCGATCGGGTAGCCGTAGGCGCCGGTGCTGATCGACGGGAACGCGATCGTGCGAAGGCCGTTCGAGGCCGCGAGGGTGAGACTGTTCCTATAGCAGCGCGCGAGCAGCTCGGGCTCGCCCTGCCCTCCCCCGTGCCACACTGGCCCGACCGTGTGGATGACGTGCCGCGCCTCGAGGTCGTACCCGCCCGTGATCCGCGCCTCTCCCGTGGGGCAGCCGCCGAGCGTGCGGCACTCCTCGAGCAGCCCCCTCCCCGCGGCCCTGTGGATCGCGCCGTCCACGCCGCCGCCGCCGAGCAGGCTCTCGTTCGCGGCGTTGACGATGGCGTCGACGTCGCACGCCGTGATGTCGCCCCGAATGATCTCGATGCGGTCCATGTCCCCTCCGAACTGCGCGCCCTTGACGGCATCGCGCCCCCGAGAATACGATGCGGAACCGTTTTTCAAAGCCCCAAAGAAGGATCGACGCATGACCGACAAGAGAGTCCGCATCCTGGTCGCCAAGCCCGGCCTCGACGGGCACGACCGCGGGGTCAAGACCGTCTGCCTCGCCCTGCGCGACGCCGGCTTCGAGGTGATCTACACCGGCCTGCACAAGACCCCGGACCAGATCGTCCGCGCCGCGCTCCAGGAGGACGTCGACGTGATCGGCCTCTCCATCCTCTCCGGCGCGCACGTGCCGATCTCGACCGAGGTCAAACAGAAGATGCGCGACGCCGGCATCGGCGACACGCTGTTGCTCGTCGGCGGCGTGATCCCGGGTCGGGACGTCCCGAAGCTCGAGGCCGCGGGCGTCGACGGCGTCTTCCCGGTCGCGTCCCCTTACGACGCGATCGTCGCGTTCATCAAGGAAAAGCTCCATGTCTGACAAGAGCGAACCGAAGAAGCCGAGGAAGGAGGCACCGCCGCGCTTCCTGGAGTCCGGGATCGAGGTCAAGCCCTGCTACGGCCCGGAGGACGTCGCGGGGATCGACTTCGCGCGCGAGGTCGGCAAGCCCGGCGAGTTCCCGTTCACGCGCGGCATCCACCCCGGGATGTACCGCTCGCGCCCGTTCACCATGCGGCAGTACGCCGGCTTCGGCGCGCCGCACGAGGCGAACGGCCGCTTC
Source organism: Pseudomonadota bacterium (assembly GCA_023229365.1). Taxonomy (NCBI): domain Bacteria; kingdom Pseudomonadati; phylum Pseudomonadota; species Pseudomonadota bacterium. The sequence goes on from JALNZK010000023.1 coordinate 15,883, forward strand.
AAGTACCTCATCGAGCACGGGCAGAACGCGCTCAACGTGGCGTTCGACCTGCCGACGCAGAACGGGCTCGACTCCGACGATCCGCGCGCCGCCAACGAGGTCGGGCGCGTGGGCATGGCGATCGACACGCTCGCCGACATGGAGACCGCGTTCGACGGGATCGACCTGTCGAAGATCTCGGTTTCTCTCACCATCAACCCGGTCGCGTCGATCATGATCGGCATGTACAAGGTGGTGGCCGAGAAGCAGGGCGTGCCGAACGATAAGATCATGGGCACGGCGCAGAACGACATCCTCAAGGAGTACGTCGGCCGCGGCACGTGGATTTACGCGGTCGAGCCGTCGCTGCGCCTGATCACCGACACGATCGAGTACTGCGCGAAGGAGCTGCCGCGCTACTTCCCGGTGTCGGTGTGCGGCTACCACATCCGCGAGTCGGGCGCGACGCCGGTGCAGGAGATGGCCTACGCCTTCTGCATCGCGAAGGAGTACGCGCGGCGGGCCATGGAACGCGGCCTCGCCCCGGACGACTTCCTCGGCCGGACGAGCTTCAACCTGGACATCTACGGCAACTTCTTCGAGCAGATCGCCAAGTTCCGCGCCGGCCGCAGGCTCTGGGCGAAGATCTGCCGCGACGAGCTCGGCGCGAAGAAGCCGGAGTCGATGATGCTCCGCGGGATCTTCGGCGGCGGCGGCGGCGGGCTCACGATCGAGGAGCCGGAGAACAACATCGTCCGCACCGCGTACTACGCGCTCGCCTCGGCGCTCTCCGGCACGCAGACGATGGCGCTGTGCTGCTACGACGAGGCGTACACGATCCCCTCGGAGCGCTCTTCGCTCATCGCGCTGCGCACCATGCAGATCCTCCAGGAGGAGGTCGGCCTCTGCGACACGGTCGATCCGTTCGGCGGCTCCTACTACGTCGAGGCGCTCACGAGCGAGATCGAGCGGCGCATCGTCGACGAGATGGCGAAGGTCGACAGGATGGGCGGCATCGTCCGCTGCGTCGAGAACGGCACCATCCAGCGGATCGTGGCGCGCCAGGCGTACGACGAGGAGCGGAAGATCCGCTCGGGCGAGATCCCGAAGGTCGGGGTCAACAGGTACAGGACCGAGGAGAAGGCGTCGCGCGAGGTCCAGCTGCACGAGCTCGACCCCAGGAACCGCGAGGAGCAGATCGCGCGGCTCGGCGCGGTCAAGGCGCGGCGGGACGCGGCCGAGGTCGCGCGCTGCCTGGCGAAGCTGCGCGACAAGGCGGCGGCCACGCAGGAGAACCTGATGCCGCACCTCATGGACTGCATCCGCGCGTACTGCACGGTGGGCGAGATGAGCGCGGTGTTCTGCGAGGTGTTCGGCGAGTTCCAGGAGCCGATCGACTTCTGATCGGCGCTTTTCGGGGAGGCCTTCGATGCGCATCGGGATTGACGTGGGCGGGACGTTCACCGACTTCCTCCTGACCCACGACGACGGCACCAGCCAGGTCTACAAGGTGCTCTCCACGCCGGACGATCCGTCCGTCGCCACCATGCGCGGCATCGAGGAGATGTCCGCGGATCGGGGCGTCGCGGCGAAGGAGTTCCTGCAGGGCGTCGACGTGATCGTGCACGGCACCACGGTCACGACGAACGCGGTGCTCACGCGCACGGGCGCGAAGACGGGCCTCCTCACGACGAAGGGCGTCCGCGACGCGCTCGAGATGCGGCGTGGCATCCGCGAGGAGCAGTACAACAACCGCTTCGAGAACGTGCGGCCGCTCGCCGATCGCCGCTACCGCCGCCCGATCGCGGAGCGCCTCGACTACCGGGGCGAGGTGATCGAGCCCATCGACCTCGCGGGCGTCGAGGCCGCGATCGCGCTGTTCGAGGCCGAGGGCGTCGAGGCGGTCGCGATCTGCTTCATGAACTCGTTCGCCAACGGCGCGCACGAGGAGGCCGCGGCGCGCGTCGTCCGCGAGCGGATGCCCGGGGCGTACCTCACCGCGTCCGCGTCGTTCCTCCCGTCCATCCGGTTCTACGACCGCGTCAGCACGACCGCGCTCAACTCGTACGTCGGGCCGATCCTGCGGCGCTACCTCCAGTCGCTGCTCGCGCGCCTCGCCGCGGTGGAGTTCTCCGGCGTGCTCCTCATCATGCAGTCGAACGGCGGCGTGATCGCTCCCGAGGTCGCGATCGACAACGCGGCGGTGACCCTGCTCTCCGGGCCGGCCGGCGGGCCGGTCGCGGGCGTCTGGTACACGGCCGATCAGGGCTACGACGACTGCATCACCATGGACATGGGCGGCACCAGCTTCGACGCGGCGCTGGTCAAGGACCGTACGCCGTTCGTCACCACCGTCGGCGAGATCGATCGCCTGCGGATCGCGCTGCCGATGCTCAACGTCGTCACGATCGGCGCCGGCGGCGGCTCGATCGGCTGGATCGACGAGGGCGGGCTCCTGCGCATGGGGCCGCAGAGCGCGGGCTCCAAGCCGGGGCCGGTCTGCTACGGGCTCGGCGGCGAGCTTCCGACGTGCACGGACGCGGATCTCGTCCTCGGCTACCTCGACAAGGCCTACTTCGCGGGCGGCCGCATCCGGCTCGACCTCGAGCGGGCCGCGCGGGCGATCGAGGAGAAGCTCGCGAAGCCGCTGGGCCTCTCGCCGCACGAGGCCGCGGCCGGGATGTACAACCTCATCAACGCGAACATGGCCGCCGCGGTGCGCGAGGTGGCGGTCAAGCAGGGCCAAGACCCGCGCGACTTCCCGCTCGTGGTGGCGGGCGGCGCCGGCCCGAACCACGCGTGCCGGATCGCGCTCGAGCTCGAGATCCCGCTCCTCATCGTGCCGCGGGAGTCGTCGATCTTCTGCGCCGCGGGCATGCTCATGAGCGACCTGCGGCACAGCTTCGTGAAGACCTACGCGACGCCGCTCGCCAAAGCGGACGCGAAGCGGTTCCGGGCCCAGTTCGAGGAGATGCGCCGGACGGGCGTCGCGCTCCTCGCCTCGGAGGGGATCCCGGAGGAGCGGGCCGAGCTCGTCTACGCCCTCGATCTCCGGTACGTGAACCAGTACCACGAGGTGAGCGTCGAGGTGGGCGCCGACGAGGTCGCGGGGGGCGACTTCGCGGCGATGGCCAGGCGGTTCCACCCGAAGCACAACGCCCTCTACGGCTACTCGCTCGAGGCCGAGGGTGCGCCGGTCGAGCTCATCAACATGCGGCTCGTGACCGTAGGCGTGACCGAGAAGCCGAGGTTCCTGCCCATGGAGTGGGCGGGCGATGATCCGGCGAAGGCGCGCAAGGGCCGCAGGAAGGCCTACCTGCCGAAGGAGAAGCGGTTCGCCGAGGTCGACGTCTACGACGGCTTCAAGCTCCGGTTCGGCAACAGGATCGCGGGGCCCGCGATCATCGAGCAGGTGAACACGACGACCTTCGTGACACCCGAGTACCGGGTGATCGTGGATCGCTTCGGGAACTACACGCTGTACATGCCCGAGCGCGAGGACGAGGCGTGCGGGAGGGTGCTCAAATGGAAAAAATAGACAAGGTGCTCGCCTCGATCCTGCAGAAGCGGTTCAAGTCGATCGTCGAGGAGATGTCGATCGCCATCACCATGACGACGCGCTCGCCGATCCTCTGCGAGGCGCAGGACTTCGTCACCGGGCTGTACGACGCCGAGGGCAAGATGCTCGAGCAGAAGGAGAACCTGCCGATCCTCTCGTTCTCCCTCGGGCCGGTGTGCGAGTACATCCTCCAGTACTACGGTGACGACATCCACCCCGGCGACGTGATCTTCCACAACGACGTGTTCTCGATGGGCAACCAGAACAACGACGTGGCGGTGTACAAGCCGATCTTCCACGGCGAGCGGCTCGTGGGCTGGGCGGCGTGCAAGGGGCACCAGGCCGACATCGGCGGCGCGGTCCGCGGCGGCTACAACCCCCAGGCGACCGAGATCTGGCAGGAGGCGCTCCGCATCCCGCCCATCAAGGTGTACGAAAAGGGAAAGCTCCGGAAGGACGTCTGGGAGCTCATCTTCGCGAACATCCGCCTGCGGATGGTCGAGGAGGATCTCAAGGCGCAGATCGGCAGCTGCGTCGTCGGCGAGCGCGCGATCCAGAAGCTCGTCGAGAAGTACGGGCTCGAGGTGTTCGAGGCGCACAAGCGCTACCTGTTCGACGCCACCGAGCGGATGATGCGGGCCGAGATCCGCTCCATCCCGAGCGGCGTCTACGAGGGCGCGGCGACCGGCTACTACGACGGCCGCAACCCGGGCTCCAAGTACACCATCCGCGTGAAGATCACGGTCGAGGGCGACGGCATCGCGTTCGACTACTCGAAGACCGATCCGCAGACCAAGGGGTTCGTCAACGGCACCTTCACGTCGAGCGCGTCGGCGACGATGCTCACGTTCCTGCAGATGGTGAACCCCGACATCCCGCACAACGACGGCATGGTGCGGCCGGTGAAGATGATCATCCCGAGCGGCACGGTCGTGAACGCGGCGTACCCGGCCGCGACGACGTACGGCAACCACCTGTGCCCGATCACGGCGAGCGCCATCATGCGCGCCCTCGGGCCGGTGATCCCGGACCGCGTCACCGCCGAGTGGAACTCGCTGCTCTGCTCGCTCACGACCGGCACCGATCCGCGCAAGGGCGAGCACTACGTGGACATCTGCTTCATGGGGCTCAAGGGCGGCTCGGGCGCCATCCAGGGGTGCGACGGGTACGATCACATCGGCATGATCGACGCCTCCGGCGGCGTGCTCGACCAGGACTACGAGATGTTCGAGCAGCAGACGCCGCACCGGATCCTCCAGCACGAGTACTGGACCGACTCCGCGGGCGCCGGCGAGTGGCGCGGCGGGCTCGGCGTGGTGACCCGGTTCGCGCTCGGCGGCGAGGGCAACACGCTCGTCACCTTCGGCGAGGGCGACGTGGAGCGGCCGCTCGGCGCGTTCGGCGGCAGGCCCGGACCGCTCAACGCGATGACCCTCACCTACCCCGACGGCAAGGTCGTCGCGCCGACCACCAAGGATCTCATCAAGGACGTCCCGGCCGGCACGATCTACTTCCAGGAGGCCGGCGGCGGCGGCGGCTGGGGCGACCCCAGGCGGCGCAAGGTCGAGAAGGTGCTCGACGACGTCCGCAACGAGAAGGTCAGCCCCGCGAGCGCCCGGGACGACTACGGCGTGGCGATCGACGAGAAGACGATGACCGTGGACGAGAGGGCGACCGAGAAGCTGAGAAGCTAGCCGGTGGACAGTGGACTTTGTGGACGCAGTGGACCAAGTGGACTGGGTGGACGTCCACTGCGTCCACAAAGTCCACTGCGTCCACAAAGTCCACCAGCCCCCCCCCCTGCGCTTTTTCGGCAACCTTTTCTCGAAACGGCCGATAGATCCTGTGTGGAGCGCGAAAACGAACGCCTGATCCCGACCCACGGTGGCTACCGCAAGCTCAAGAGCTTCCAGGTCGCGCAGCTCGCCTACGACGTAACCGTCCGCTTCTGTGACCGCTATGTGGACAGGTTCAGCCGGACCCGCGACCAGATGGTCCAGGCGGCGCGGTCGGGCGTGCAGAACATCGCAGAGGGGAGCCAGGCGTCGGGCACCTCGAAAAAGACCGAGCTCAAACTCACCAGCGTAGCCCGCTCGAGCCTCGAGGAACTCCGCGTCGACTACGAAGACTTCCTGCGCCACCGAGGTCTGGAGTGCTGGACAGACGAGATCCGCGGGGCGCCGCGCTGATCGCCAGGAGGCCGCGCTGCGCGGAAGAAGTCGCGGACTGGGTGAGAGAAACCAGGAATGGACCACGTGGACACAATGGACGCAGTGGACACGGCGGACCGGCCACCGAGTCCACTAAGTCCACTAAGTCCACCGCGTCCACTTCCTCCTCCGGTCCCTCCTCCGCCGAGATCGCGGCCAACGGGGCGCTCGCGCTCGTCCGCGTGGCGTGCATCTTGTTGGATCGACAGATCGCGTCCCTAGCTCGAAGCTTCCAGGCTCAAGGCGGCTTCGCGGAACGACTGTACAGGGTGCGGTCGGCCGCTAGAAAGCCCGCGTAGCTCCTCTTCCTACCACGTTGATCTCGCCCCGACGATGACCTATAGTTTGCCGTCCCCGAGAGAGAAAACCGCGTCCAACGAGGAGGGATCATGAAACCCGGAGAGAAGAAGTATCCCCACATCTTCAGCCCAGCGAAGCTCGGCAAGATGGAGGTCAAGAACCGCATCAAGTACGCCTCCACGGAGACCAACTTCAACTACGGCGACGGCTTCGTGGCGGACAAGGAGATCGCGTACATGGAGGCCCAGGCGCGCGGCGGCGCCGGCATGGTCACCACCCAGGGCGCGTACACCGATCCCCGCGGCGAGGGCCAGGGCTACGTGGGCATGATGGGCATCTGGGACGACAAGTTCATCCCGGGCCTCAAGAAGATCAACGACGCCATCCACAAGCACGGCGCCAAGTCGGTGCTCCAGCTCATGCACTGCGGGCGCGTCGGCGGCATCAACCTGCACTACACGGTCGGCCCGTCCCAGGTGAAGCAGCGCATCCCGCGCTTCCGCGAGCCTGTCGAGATGACGCGCGAGCAGATCGAGATGGGGATCCAGGAGCACGTGCTCGGCGCCCGCCGCTGCGTGGAGGCCGGCTACGACGCGGTCGAGATCTCCGGCATCGTCGGCTACCTCATCTCCAACTTCATCTCGAGCTACACGAACCAGCGCACGGACGAGTACGGCGGCTCGGTGGCGGGCCGCGCCAAGTTCATGACCGACATCGTGAGCCGCATCCGCAAGGAGGTCGGCCCCGACTACCCCATCATCATTCGCCTGTGCGCGGACGAGCTGCTCCACGATCGCGGCGGCAACAAGCCGGAGGAGTCGCTCGAGGTGATCAAGCTCGCCGAGAAGGCGGGCGCCGACTGCCTCTCCGTCACCGCGGGCTGGCAGGAGTCGGCCGTGTCGGTCATCTCGCGCGACTGCAAGATGGGGCAGTGGCTCTTCCTCGCCAAGCGCGTGCGCGAGGCGCTCGAGCCCACGACCTCCGTGTCGATGGCGTACCGCCTCTTCGTGCCCGAGCTGCCGGAGCAGGCTATCGCGAAGAAGGAGCTCGACTTCTGGGAGATGTGCCGCCCGATGATCGCGGACCCGTTCCTGCCGCTCAAGATCATGGAGGACCGACAGAAGGACATCATCCCGTGCATGGCGTGCAACATCTGCCTGGCGCGCCTCTTCCGCGACGCGGAGCTCAACTGCATGGTGCGGCCGTCGCTCGGCCACGAGTCGGAGCCGGAGTTCGGCTTCTACGGGTTCCCGAAGGTCGCGCAGCCCAAGCAGATCTGGGTGGTCGGCGCGGGGATCGCCGGCATGCAGGCCGCGGCGATCGCCGCGGAGAAGGGCCACCAGGTCACGGTGTTCGACAAGCGCGATCACGTCGGCGGCCAGGCGGCGACCGCGTCGCACGGCCCGTACGGCGACGAGGAGTTCATGCGCCTCGTCAACTACCTCAAGGCGTACTGCGACAAGGGCAAGGTGAAGTTCGAGCTCAACCGCGCGCTGACCGCCGAGGAGCTGAAGGCGAGCGGCGCGGACGAGATCGTCGTCGCGACGGGCGCGGCGCCGAGGAGCGCGCTCCCGGGAGCGGACGGCAAGAACGTTGTGTCGTGCCTCAACGTGATGGACGGGGTGGCGAAGCTCGGCAAGTCCGTCGCGATCCTCGGCTCGGGCGGCGTCGCGATCGCGACCGCGCTCTACCTGCTCGAGAAGGGCGGCGTGCAGATCGCGCTCGTGCACCAGGGCAAGAAGCCGGGCGCGGACGTGAACCCGAGCTACATCTGGCGCTACATGAGCAAGCTCAAGGAGGGCAAGGTGGCGCTGGTCTCGTTCGCCAAGCCCAAGGAGATCACGGCGAAGGGGATCCAGGTCGAGACGCCGGACGGCGAGAAGCTCGTCGAGGCCGAGACCGTCATCCTCGCCGACATGTTCTCCGTGAACGACCTGGCGAAGGCGCGCAAGGGCGTCTACGTCATCGGGGATGCGCTCACACCGCGGCGCGGCAACTCGGCGGTTCTCGACGGCTACAAGATGGGCATGCGCCTCTAGGGGCGACGAGGAGGACGACATGATACCGAAGATCGACGTTTTCCGCTGCGACGGCTGCGGCGTCTGCGTGAAGCACTGCCCGCCCCAGATCATCGGGCTGGTGAAGAACAAGGCCGCCATCCTCATCGACCTGTGCGAGGAGTGCGGCATCTGCTTCGAGGCGTGCAAGACGGGCGCCATCCACTTCAGGCTCCCGAACAAGGGCGTCGAGGCGGCCTCGGACGCGTACGCGACGCCGCGCGCCTACACCCCGAACCCCGGCAACTGGAGCGTGGGCGTGCCCCGCGGTTACGACGGCGAGGGCAACGCCGCGAAGAAAGGCTGAGCCATGAAGGTCAACAAGATCGATCACCTCTGCATCGCGGTGAAGGACCTGGATCAGGCCATGAAGGCGTGGGAGCCGGTGCTCGGCAAGCCCAAGCCCGACGACCCGTACATCGACGAGCCGGAGAAGATCCGCGTCGCGCGCTACTGGCTCGGCGGGGTCGGCTTCGAGCTGATGGAGTCGACGAGCCCCGACGGCGACGTCGCCAAGTGGATCGAGAAGAACGGCGAGGGGATCATGCTCGTCGGCCTCAACGTCGACAACACCCGCGCGGCGATTGGCGAGCTCGAGCCCAAGGGCTACAGGTTCATCCCGAACCCCAAGCCGCTCGCCGACGATCCGAGCAAGAAGTCGCGCGCCTTCCGCGACTGCGAGTTCGCCTTCATCCACCCCAAGAACGTGAACGGCGTGCTGCTCGAGCTCATCGACTACAAGTGGGACGAGCTCAAGTAGGGGCAACCCTGCGTGGTTGCCCTATGGTAGGGGCAACCCTGCGTGGTTGCCCTATGGAACACGTGCGCGATCGACGATCGACCGAGGGGCAGACACGTAGGTCTGCCCCTACAGGGGTTCCGGCAACGGTCCCGAGATCACCTCGCAACCGTCCTCCGTGACAAGGATGTCGTCCTCGAGGCGCACGCCGAACTCGCCCGGCAGGTAGACGCCCGGCTCGGCGGTGAGCACCATGCCCGGCAGGAGCGGCTGCGTGTTCCCGCGCGCGCAGATCGGCTCCTCGTGGAACTCGAGGCCGATCCCGTGGCCGCCGCGGTGCGTGAAGAACGCCCCGTAGCCCGCGCGCTCGATCACCCGCCGCGCCGCGAGATCGACCTCCTCGGCCCTCGCTCCCGGGCGCGCCGCGTCGATCGCCGCGGCCTCGGCCTCGCGCACGATCCCGTGGATCTCGCGCATCCTCGGGGACGGCCTCCCGAAGAAGAAGGCGCGCGTGACGTCCGACCTGTAGCCCTCGACCCGGTCCCCGGCGTCGATGACGATCGCGTCGCCCGGCCGCAGCCGCCCGTCCCGGCCGTTCTCGTTCGGGAGCGACGTCGTCCTCCCGATCTGCACCATGGCGCTCGGCCCGAACGCGGCCGCGAGCTCGCGCTCGCTCATCCCTTCCTTCAGCACCTCGGGGACGCCGGCCATGCGCGCCATCGTGCGGCCCGCCGCCTCCCGAAGGCACGCGATCTCGGCCGGGCTCTTCAGCGCGCGCAGGCGATCCGTCGCCGCACGGGAGTCGACGAGCTGCGCACCCGGTAACGCCTCCGCGAGCGCGAGGACGAAGTGGTACGGAACGGTCGCCTCGAGCCCCACGCGCGGGTGCGCCCCGCACCCCGAGGAGATGATCCGGGCGAGGAGCGCGTACTGGTCCTCCTCCCGCTCGTCGTCGAACGGGTGCAGGCGCGCGGGCACAGGGCACGCCGCGAGCTGCGCCTCCTCGAAGCGCGCGCCGACGAGATCGAGGCTCCCGTCGGCCCGGACGAGCGCGACGAAGAGCCGGTGGCGCTCCCTGGCGTGCATGAGCCCCGTGAAGTAGTAAAAATTCGGTCCCGGCAGGAGCACGAGGCAGTCGGCGCGGATGTCCCGCATCGCGGCCGCAGAGCGACCGAGCCTCTCGCTCCGCTCGGCCGGCGTGATCCGGATCATGGCTATGGGTTTCCGCGCCCGGGGCCGTCCTTCGGGAACGCGAGCGCCTCGGTGAGGACGTACGCCGCCTGGAGATACGACGTCGGGCAGAGCGGGAAGCACTCCTTGCAGGCGTCGCACTCCTTCGCGGCGATCTCCGGAACGAAGCTGATCTCCTTCCAGATCCCCCGATCGATGAACCCGACGGCGTGCTTCCCCTTCACCTCGGCGCAGTACCGGACGCACAGGCCGCAGTGGACGCAGAACGAGGGCTCCTTTTCGAAGCGGTTCACGTCCGCGCCGTACTCTTTCGCCAGATCGCGCAGCGCAGGAGAGTCCGGCGCGTGCGCGAGCAGGAGCTCGAGCAGCGTCTTGCGGATTCGGTCCACCTTCTCGGACCTGGTCCGGACGACCAGGCCCTTCTCCGCCGGGTAGACGCAGGAGACGACGAGCCGTGTCCCGCCGCGTGCCGCCACCTCCACGATGCAGAGCCGGCAGCCGCCGAACGGCTCCAGGCGATCGTCGTGGCAGAGCGTGGGGATGCGGATTCCGGCGCCCCGCGCCGCCTCGAGCACCGTCGCCCCCTCCGCCGCCAGGATCTCCTTGCCGTCGATCTTCAAGGGTATCCCGCTCACGCCTCGGCCCCCTTCCTGCGCACCGCCCGCTGGTCCTCGGGCGGCGGCGGCGGCACCGGCACCCCCGACAGCTTCATCACCGCGCCGAACTTCGGCGGGCAGACCTCGAGGCAGTTGCCGCAATTCGTGCACTTCTCCTGATCGATGACGTGGATCCGCTTCTTGCCGCCGTCGATCGCCTGGGCCGGGCACTTCCTGAGGCAGATCATGCACGCCTGGCACTTCTCCGGGTCGATGTGGTAGTGGATGAGCGCCTTGCAGGACAGCGCCGGGCACCGCCTCTCCTTGATGTGCGCGTCGTATTCGCTCCGGAAGTAGCGCAGCGTGCTCAGGAACGGGTTGGGCGCCGTCTTGCCGAGCGCGCAGAGCGAGGCCTCGATCGCCGTCTCGGACAGCTCCTGCAGGGTCTGGATGTCCTCCTCCCGCCCCTTGCCCAGGGTGATGTTCGTGAGGATCTTGTGCATCTGCCGGAGGCCCTCGCGGCACGGGACGCACTTGCCGCACGACTCGCCCGTGAGGAAGTCGACGAAGTACCGGGCCACGTCGACCATGCAGGTGTTCTCGTCCATGACGATCATGCCGCCCGAGCCCATCATCGAGCCCGCCCGGGTGAGCTCGTCGAAGCCGACCTGCAGGTCCAGGAGCTCGCCCGGGATGCACCCGCCCGACGGCCCGCCGGTCTGCACCGCCTTGAACCTCTTGCCGCCCGGGATGCCACCGCCGATCTTGTAGATGATGTCCCGAAGCGTGATCCCCATCGGCACCTCCACGAGGCCGGTGTTCGTGATCTTGCCGACCAGGGAGAAGATCTTCGTGCCCTTGCTCGTCTCGGTCCCGTACTGCGTGAACCAATCGGCACCCCTGTTGATGATGAGCGGCACGTTCGCCCACGTCTCGACGTTGTTCAGCACGCTCGGACGGTTCCACAGCCCCTTGATGTTGGAGCGGACGTACTTCGGTCTGGGCTCGCCCGCCCGGCCCTCGAGGGCTGTCATCAGGGCGGTCGACTCGCCGCACACGAACGCGCCGGCGCCCCTATGCACCTTGACGACGAGGTCGAACCCCGAGCCGAGGATGTCCTTCCCGAGCAGGCCGTACGCCTCGGCCTGCTCGATGGCGAGGTTGATGTTCTCCACGGCGAGCGGGTACTCCTGCCGCACGTAGACGTACCCCTCGTTCGCGCCGACGGCGTAGCCGCCGATGATCAGCCCCTCGAGGATGGAGTGAGGGTTCCCCTCGAGGAGCGCCCGGTCCATGAAGGCGCCGGGATCGCCCTCGTCGGCGTTGACGATCACGTACTTCGTCCTCTCCGAGGCGTTGCGGGAGCCCTCCCACTTCTGCCCGGCCGGGAAGCCGCCACCGCCGCGCCCCCGCAGGTTGGACTTCTTGATCTCCTCCACCACGTCGACCGCGGACATCCCGGTGAGCGCCTTGGCCAGCGCCGAGTAGCCGCCGATGGCCAGGTAGTCGTCGATGCTCTTGGAGTCGATCCGGATGTTGTTGCACAGGACGTTCCGGACCTGGTTCCCGTAGAACGGGATGTCGGACTCGTGGACCGCCCGATCGCCAGTCGAAGGATCGACGAACAGCAGGCGCTCGACGACCTTCTTCTCCCGGATGGTCTGCGATACGATCTCTGGGACGTCACCGGGCTTCACCTGCAGGTAGCAGATCTCCTCGGGGTAGATGACGACCACCGGCCCCCGCTCGCAGAAGCCGGGGCACCCGGTCCCCTTGGTGCTCACGGACGCCGAAAGGCCCTGCCGCTCGATCTCCGCCCGGAACGCGGCAATCACCTCGCCCGCGCCCGAGGCGAGGCACCCGGAGCCCGCGCAGATCGAGATGACCGGCGCCGCGGGATCCCTCCGGGACAGGATCTCCCGTCTCAACTTCTCCAGCTCGTCGGGCGAATTCAACCGCGTCATCGCACTCCCCTACTTGTAGCCCTTCAGCACCTCCGCCGATTCGGCCGGAGTGAGCTTGCCGTACGTCTTCCCGTCGATCTCCATCACCGGCCCGAGCGCGCAGCAGCCCAGGCAGTTGACAGTCTCCAGGCTGAAGCTCAGATCCAGGTCGGTCTCGCCGGGCATGATCCCGGTCTGCTCCCGAAGCGTGTCGAGGATGCGGGTCGCGCCGCGGACGTGACACGCGGTGCCGACACAGACGTGGACCTGATGGAGCCCCTTGGGGACCAGGCTGAACGCCTTGTAGAAGGTCGCGATGTGCTGGATCCGGCTCAAGGGGACCTGCAGCCTCTCGGCGACCCGATCCAGCGCCTCCTTGGGCAGCCAGCGGTTCTCGCTCTGGATCTCCAGCAACACCTGGATGAGCGAGCTCGCCTCCCCGCGATGCCTCTCGATGATCCTGTCGATGCTCTCGATGTCCATGTCCGCTTCCCTGACGCCTTACGCCAGCGAGTAGCGCTTGCGCTCGACGTCGTACTTGACCAACCCGTGCCTCGACGAGGCGTTCATGTGTTTCGACACGTCGGACGGGCTCAGGCTCAACCGCCGCGAGATCTCTCCCGTCGGCAGGGGCCCCTCTCCGAGGAGCAGCATGATCCGGCTCAGCTCCCACTTCTCCGCGATGATCTCCCGGAAGAGCCGCACGACCTCGCCGCTCTCGAAGAACCTCTCGTACTCTTCCTTCGTCTTCGAAGGCGCCCTGAGCCTCTCCCGCTCCACCAGCCGCAGGTACGGGACGATCCGCTCGGCGGCCTCGAGCTTGAGCTTCAGCGCTCCGGGCTCCATCCCCTCGGCCGTCCCGAGCGGTCCGAGCCCCTTGATCTTCTTCGTGAAGCCGTCGATGGCCTCGGCCAGGATGTTGCCGTCCCCGCCGGACATGAAGGTGATGTTCAGCCGCTCCGGGTAGAGCCCCATGTGCGCCAGCAGGAACCTCGCGACGTGCACCATGGCCAACGCGTCGTAGTTCCCGTGCGTGACGTAGTTGCACTCGTTCAACCGGCAGCCGCCGATGAACACGCCGTCGTGTCCGTTCGCGAAGGCCCTGAGCACGAACCTCAGATCCACCCTTCCCGAGCACATGACGCGAACCAGCCTGATCTCACTCGAATACTGTAGCCGGGAAACTCCGGCCATGTCCGCCGCTCCGTATGCTCACCAGTGGCAGACGAAACCCAGCATCCTCGGCTTGAACTCGAGACTCTGGCTCATCGTCACCCTCCTTTCTCCCCGCTCTCGAACGCCCATCCTCAGGCGCCGCCTATCGCCGCGTCGATCTGTCCCAGGATCTCCTCTTCGGTGAAGTGCTTCAGCACGATGGCGTTCGTCGGGCACTTCGCGTTGCACAGGCCGTCCCCCTTGCACAGGACCGGGTTCACCACGGCCTTCCTCCCGCCGGGGGTGTCGCAGAGCTCGATCGCCCCGTACGCGCACGCCGTGACGCACGCCCCGCACGAAACGCAGTCCTCCTCCCGCACCTCGCACACGGAGCCCGACGCGGTGACCGTGTCGTGCGACAGCAGCGTCAGCACCCGGCCGGCCGCGCCGTAGGCCTGGTTGATCGTCTCGGTGATGTGCTTGGGGTAGTGCGCCGTCCCGCACAGGTACACGCCGTCCGCGGCGAACTCGACCGGCCGCAGCTTGACGTGCGCCTCCTTGAAGAACCTGTCCGGGCTCAAGGTGACCTTGAACAGGCCGGCGACCTCGTCGGTCCCCTCGGCCGGGACGACGGCCGCGGCCAGCGAGACGACGTCGGCGTCCAGTTCGAGCCGCTTGCCGAGCACGGGATCGGCGACGGTCACCCGGAGCACGGGCTTCCCGCCCTCCGTGACGGCCTCCACGACGGGCGCGTCCTCGGGCGTGTAGCGGACGAACCTCACGCCCCTGTCCGCCGCCTCCCGGTAGTAGTCCTCCTTCAGCCCGTAGGTGCGCATGTCCCGGTACAGGATGTAGACCTCCGTCTCGGGGTTCAGCTTCTTCAGCTGCAACGCGTTCTTGACCGCGTGGCTGCAGCAGACCCGGCTGCAGTAGTTCCGCTCGTCGCACCGCGAGCCGACGCACTGGATCATCACGACGCTCCGGGCGCCCGTCACCCGCGCGTCCCCCTCGGCGAGCCGCTCCCCGAGCTCGAGGTGGGTGAGCACCCGCTCGTCCTTCCCGTAGAGGTGCTCGGTGGGCTCGTACACGCCGGCGCCCGTCGCGATGACCGTCGCGCCGTGCCGGATCTCCACGATCCGCCCCTCGGATTTCACCGTGGTCACGAAGCTGCCGATGTAGCCGGAGACGTTCGTGACGACCGCCCCGTGGAGCACGTGGATCGCCGGGTTCGCGTAGACCCTGCCGACGAGATCCCGCAGGAACGCCTGGACGTCCAGCCCCTCGAGCGTGTGGTGGATCCGTTGCGCCATGCCCCCGAGGCGCGCCTCCCGCTCCAGCAGCCAGACCTCGTGGCCCTGCCCGGCGATGGAGAGCGCGCACGTCATGCCGGCGACGCCGCCGCCGACCACCAGGGCCGTCTTGTCCACCGGCAGCTCGAACTCTTGGAGCGGCTCCAGGTGGCGGGCCCGCGCCACCGACATCCGGATGATGTCCTTCGCCTTGTCGGTGGCCTCCTCCTTCTGCTTGGAGTGCACCCAGGAGCAGTGCTCCCGGATGTTGGCCATCTCGTAGTAGTACTGGTTCAGCCCGGCCTCGCGGAGGGTGTCCCGGAACAGCGGCTCGAGCGTCCGCGGGGAGCACGCCGCGACGACCACCCGGTTCAGCCCCTTCTCCCTGGCGAGATCGGTGATCTCCTTGGCGGAGTTCGTGGCGCACGAGAAGAGCTGGTTGGTGGCGAAGACGACGTTCGGCATCAGCCTCGCCGCCTCGACGGTCGACGGGACGTCGACGACGCTCGAGATGTTGGCCCCGCAGTGGCACACGAAGACGCCGATCCTGGGCTCCTCCGCGGACACGTCCTTCTCCGGCGGATAGACGCGCTCGGTGGTCAGCTTCCCCCGCCGGCGGTCGAGGAGCTCTCCGGCCTGGGCGCCGGCGCCGCTCGCCGAGAAGACCGACTCCGGGATGTCCGTGGGCCCCTGGAAGGCGCCGCTCACGAAGATCCCCGGCCGGCTCGCCTGCATGGGGTTGGCGTCGCGCGCCGCGGCGAACCCGTGCGCGTCGAGCGCGATGCCGAGCTTGCCCGCGAGCGCCTCGCGATCGGCGGGGGGGTTCAGCCCGACGGACAACACCACCATGTCGCACTCGTCCTCCTGCACGCCGTCCTCGAAGGTGGAGTACCGCACGACGACGTTCTTGCTCCCGGCGACCTCCCTGTCGACGGACGTGTAGCTGCGGACGAACCGGACCCCGGGGAGCGCCTCCGCCCGCTGGTAGTACCGCTCGAAGTCCTTCCCGTGGGCCCGGATGTCGTTGTGGAAGATCGTGCACTCGGCCTCGGGATCGTGATCCTTGGTCAGGATCACCTGCTTCTGCGTGTACGTGCAGCACACGCCGGAGCAGTAGCTGTTCTCCCCCGGGGTGACCCGCCGCGAGCCGACGCACTGGATCCAGGCGATCTTCTTGGGGTGCTTCTTGTCGGAGGCTCGCAGGATCTGGCCCTCGTACGGGCCGGTGGCGGACAGCAGGCGCTCGAAGTCCATGCTGGTCACCACGTTCTCCATCTTCCCGTAGCCGTACTCCTCGACGAGCGCGGGATCGAACGGCTCGATGCCCGCGGCCAGGACGATCGCCCCCACGTTGACTTCCGTCCTCTCGGTCGTCTGCCTGAAATCGATCGCCCCGTTCTTGCAGACGGCGCTGCAGATGTCGCACTTCCCCTCCTTGAGGCGGAGGCAGCTGTCGTCGATGTACGCGACGAGCGGGATCGCCTGGGAGAAGAACACGTGGACGGCCTTGTTGTCCGAGATCTCCTGGTTGAACCTGTCGGGGTACTCCTTCGGGCAGTACTGCACGCAGGTCTTGCACCCCGTGCACTTGTCCTCGACGATGTACCTGGGCCTCGTGGTCAGCGTGACCTTGAAGTCCCCTGCGCAGCCGTCCACGGCGTCCACGTCAGTGAACGTCAGGACCTCGATATTCGGATGCCGGCCGACCTCGACCAGTTTCGGTGAAAGAATTCACATCGAACAGTCGTTGGTCGGGAAGGTCTTGTCGAGCTGCGCCATGTGGCCGCCGATGCTCGGGCCTTTCTCGACCAGGTAGACCTTGAACCCGGCGGTCGCGAGATCGAGCGCCGCCTGGATGCCGCTGATCCCGCCACCGACGACCATCACATCCCCGAAGCTCCCGTTTTTCATCCCTCAAATCACTTCCTGGACAATCTCCGTGATGTCCTTGACCACGATCTTGTCCTCGCACTCCAGGTTCAGCCTGGAGTCCTCGAACATGGTGATGCAGTACGGGCAGGCGGTCGCCAGCACCTCGGCGCCGACGCCCATCGCCTGCTCGATCCGGAGGTTGGAGAAACGCTCGCCCTTCGGCGTGTCCATCCAGATCCGCCCGCCGCCGCCCCCGCAGCAGAGGCTCCCCTGGCGGGAGTTGGGCATCTCGGCGAGCTCGAGCCCGCCGACCTTCTTCAGGATCCCGCGCGGCTCGTCGTAGATGCCGTTGTGGCGGCCCAGGTAGCACGGGTCGTGGTACGTCACCCGCTTCCCGTACTCGCCCTTGAGCTCGAGCCGCCCCTCCTCGATGAGGCCGAAGAGGAGCTGGGACATGTGGAGCACCTCGAAGCGCACCATGAGCTCCGGGTACTGGTTCTTGAACGCCTCGTAACAGTGCGGCGACGAGACGACGATCTTCTTCACGCCGGCGTCGACGAACGCCTTGATGTTCTCCTTGGCGAGCCCCTTGTAGACCTCCTCGGCGCCGGTCTTGCGGATGCTCTCGCCGCAGCAGCTCTCCTTTGTGCCCAGGATGCCGAAGTCGACGCCGGCCTTGTTCAGGATGGCGGCCGTCGCCCGTGCGACCTTCTTCATCCGCGGGTCGTAGCTCGAGTAGCAGCACCCGAAATACAGCACCTCGGTTCCCTCGGCGAACGGCTTGACGCCGAGCTCCTTGGCCCAGTCCGCGCGCTTCGCGCGCTCCTCGTTCAGCGGGTTGCCCTCGGTGGTGAGGCTGCCGCGCACGGCGCGCGCGGGTTTCGCGGAAGCCGGAAAGACGTCGTAGCTCGACGCGAGGCGGCGCAGGGCGATCCCGACGTCGATCTGCTTCACGCCCCGCGGGCAGCGATCGGGGCAGGTGCCGCAGGTCGTGCAGCGCCAGACGTCCTCGCTCTCGATCTCGGTCAGGCCGAACGCGGCCTCCCGGACGATCTTGCGCATGCTGAAGCTGCGGACCCTGTTCCACGGGCAGACGACGTCGCACTTGCCGCACTGGAAGCACAGCTTGGCGATGTCGCCGCCGGCCTGCTTGATCTCGTCGATCACTTCCTGGAACGGGGCGACTGTTTCCAACTCTTCCAAGACCCTCTCCCTTCGCCCTAGCCCTCTTGGCCCTTCTTCGACATCCGGGCCACCGTGTCCGCGATCTTCCGCAGACCGTACTTGTTCGCCAGCGACTCCAGCCCGATCTCCAGGTCCTCCGGCTTCTGCTGCTCCTCCTCCTCGGCCGCCTCCTCCCGCTCCTCGTAGATCAGGGCGTCGTTGATGCACCACTTGACGCAGAGCGGCTGCTCCTCGCCCTCGCACATGTCGCACTTCAGCGGGAGGCCGGAGTCGGGCTCCTTGAAGAAGTCCCTGGACGGGCAGGAGGCCCGGCAGAAGGCGCACTCGTCGTACTCCTTGCCGTCGATCGTGTACTTGTCCCGGCCCGCGCACTCGGCGACGACGTAGTCCCCGGCGTACACCGGGACGTAGAGATCCCGGAGCGGATCGTGGATCACCCGGATGCGGGCCCGCGCCGTGTTGTTGCTCGAGTACTTCGGCGAGGCGTGGAAGGCGGAGCAGACCACCTCGCACGCCCTGCAGCCGTTGCACTTGTCGACGTCGATCCGGATCGTCTTCACCTTCTTCGTCGTGTTCTCGGCCATCACGCTTCGCTCCCCGCCGTCTCGGTCAAGATGCCCCGCTTCTGGAAGTCGTCGGCGACGTAGCCCAGGGACAGCTCGTGCAGGGACTCCTTCGTCGGGACGCCGTCGGCGTTCCAGCCCTTGAACTTGTAGTACTCGTCGAGCAGCTTCGCCTCGAGCTCCGGGAACCTGTTCTTCCAGTGATCCGTCGGCGGCTTCTCGTCGGCCCGCCGCATGCCCCTGCGCACGTTGACCGCGCGCACCAGGGTCCGGTTCCGCTTGGCGATGTGCTTGAGGCTCGGCGTGTCCATCTCCATGCCGGTCGCCGCGGAGATGAAGCTCGGCAGGTTGTGCAGGTGGTACGGCGGCTTCAGCGGGAACGACGACAGGCCCGCGCACAGCCCGAGCGCGTCGTCGATGTGGTGCATCTGCTCCTGCCAGTTGACGATCTCGCAGGTGGCCTCGGGGGGCGGGTAGTGGGGGATCGACTTCTCGCCGCGCGGCTCCCACTCCAGCAGCCACTGCTTGAACCGCTCGTCCGGGACGTGGATCCAGTCCTTCACGAACTCCTCCCGCTCCTCGACCGTGAGGAACGGCGCCTGCGGGAAGTTCCCCTCGATCTGGGTGATGTTGATCTTCTCGCCGGTCGAGTACATGAGGAAGTAGATCGGGTTGAGCATCCCGAGCTTGAGCGGCAGCTGCTCGTGCTTCTTGATGTTGTTGTGCGCGTACTCCTCGGCGCCCTTGCCGATCCGCTGCGCGGCCCAGTGCGTGCCGTCGGCGAGGACGTCGCCGATCCCCTCGCGCCGGACGATCCTATCCAGCAGCCAGACGAACCGCCCCTCGTTGTCGACCGGCATCCCGGGGAAGTCGGCTTCGGTCAGGATGCCCGCCTCGAGGAGCTCGAGGCCGAACGCCATGACCTGCGGCGCCGAGAACCCGTCGACCCCGTACTCCGTGGCCGTCCGCGCGATCTTCAGGCCGAACTCCAGGTCCGTCATCGAGGCCATCGTGTACGTGAGCTTCGAGAAGCACTTCATCATGTAGGTCGGATGCCCGGGGACCGAGATCGTCGCCCCGCACTTCATCGGGCAGTTGTAGCAGCTGATGAGCCGCGTCCGCATGCTCTCCAGCGTGTCCTTCCAGTTCGCCGCGATCTCCGGGGTCCAGAACCCCTTCCGCCGCAGGCGGGAATTGCCCCACATGAAGTTCTCGGTGTGCCACTTCTCGTCGTGGACGTTCATCTCCGCCGGCGAGCCGAGCCCGGCCAGGATCGGCATCACCCCGGGGATCGGGTGCCCGTCCCGCGCCTTGATGTACTTCAGCACGCCGTCGCACAGCTCCATGAACTCCGCCGGGCGCGCGACGTTGACGTCCCTCGTCCCGCGGACGACGATCGCCTTCAGCCCCTTGTCCCCCATGACGGCGCCCATCCCGCCGCGGCTGGCGCTCGACCGTCCCTGCTCGACGGACGCGAAGAAGACGCGGTTCTCGCCGGCCATGCCGATGGCCGCGACCTGCGCCCGCGGCTCCTTCAGCTCCTTCTTGATGATCTCGGCGGTGTCGATGGCGCCCTTGCCGCGGAGGTGGGAGGCGTCGCGCAGCTCCACCTTGTCGTTGTGGATCCACAGATAGACCAAGCTGGGAGACCTGCCGCGGATGATCACCTTGTCGTAGCCGGCGTACTTCAGCTCCGGCGCCAGGAACCCGCCCATCATCGAGTACGCCATCAGGCGTGTCTGCGGAGAGAACGTGGAGACGATCGTCCGGTTCGCGCCGGGCGCGGGCGTGCCGCACAGGAGGCCCGTGCTGAAGATCAGCAGGTTCTCGTCGGAGAACGGCTCTGTCTCCGGCGGGACCCGGTCCCACAGCGTCTTGGCGTTGGTGCCCAACCCGCCCAGGTGCAGATCGGTCAGCTTCGGGTCGGTCGCAACCCTCTCGATGTTGCCTCTCGTGAGATCGACTTCCAGGTTGTAACCCGTCTCTGCAAACCTCATTTGATTTCCTTTTCCGTTTTTCGAATCCGCCTCTTCCACCCGTCCCCGTTGGACTTGACCAGAATTCGAATTCAGTCAATATGTCCCAAAGTCACGCGGGCCGCAAGGGAAGAAAGCGCGGAGAGAACAGCGTCGTGGTCAAAAAGATCAATGAAAAGGACGATTTCGACAATGACGGCTCCAGGCGCGACGCGATCCTGAAGGCGGCCTGGGACCTCATCAAGCACTACGGCTACAACAAGACGACCATCGACGACATCGCGCGCCGCGTCGGCATCGGCAAGGGCACGCTCTACCTCCATTTCAAGTCCAAATCCGAAATCATGCTCAGCCTGACGGACCGCACGAACGAGCGGATCGTCGCCAGGCTCGAGGAGATCGCGGCGACCGACGCGCCGCCGCGGGACAGGCTGCGCGCGTGCCTCCTCCACCGGGTGATGGCGCTCTACGACATCGTCGATCGCCACCCGCACAGCGAGGACGTGATCGCGAAGATGATGCCCGACGTCGTCGAACGGCTCGACCACTACGTCCGGCGGCACGGCGAGATCCTCGGCGGCATCGTGCGCGAGGGGTGCGGCGCGGGCGCCTTCCGGTCCGCCGATCCGGTCGCCGCCGGGCACCTCCTCGCCGACCTGTTCGAGTTCCTGACTCCGCCGTACTACCGCTTCTCGTCCCGGGAGTCGCTCGAAAGGTTCGCGAATCAGGTGGTGGATCTGGTGCTCGCCGGATTGTAGTATGTCCCCTGCGAAAGACGCGAAAGGAGAACCCCCAATGGCAGAAGAGAAGAAGAAGCCCTCGTTCAAGAAGATCATGGCGGCGGACGCGATGAAGAAGGTGATGGCCAACCACTTCTACGACCTCAACAACGCCGTGAAGGCCGGCGGTCCCAAGATCGCGTGGTGCACGAGCGTGGGCCCCGCAGAGCTGCTGCGCGCCATGGGGTTCCTCGTCTACTTCCCGGAGAACCACGGCGCGGTGCTCGGCGCGACGCGGACCGCGATGGACTACATCCCCATCGCCAACGCGGTCGGCTACTCGCCGGAGATCTGCTCGTACCTGACGAGCGACGTCGGGGCGTACCTCAAGGGCGAGACGCCCTTGTCCAAGCAGTACAAGGAGATCACGTCGGTGCCGAAGCCGGACGTGCTCGTCTACAACACGAACCAGTGCCGCGACGTGAAGGACTGGTTCCAGTGGTACGGCCGCAGGCTGAACGTCCCGTGCGTCGGCATCGAGACGTTCCGCAACATCGGCGACGTCGGAGCGGACGAGGTCAAGGCGATCTCGGCGCAGATCCAGGAGCTCGTCCCGACGCTCGAGAAGATCTCCGGCGCGAAGCTAGACATCGACAAGCTCCGCGAGGTCGTGGGCCTGTCGCGGCGCTGTTCCGATCTCTGGAAGGCGGTGCTCGAGACCGCCGCCGCGATCCCGAGCCCGTTCACGTTCTTCGACGGCACGATCCACATGGGCCCCGCCGTGGTGGCGCGCGGCACGCAGGAGGCGGTCGACTACTACGAGCTGCTCCTGCCGGAGCTCAAGAAGCGCATCGCGGACGGCGTCTCGGCGGTCGAGGGCGAGAAGCACCGCATCTACTGGGACGGCATGCCGGTCTGGGGCAAGCTCCGCGAGCTCTCCACCCTCTTCCTCGAGCAGCAGGCGTGCGTCGTGGCGTCCACGTACTGCAACTCCTGGGTCTTCACCGCCCTGGACGCCAAGGATCCTTTCGACTCCATGGCCCGCGCCTACACGGAGCTATTCATCGTGCGGTCCGACGACGCCAAGGAGAAGTACATCGAGCGGATGCGCGAGCTGTTCAAGTTCGACGGCATCCTGTTCCACGACTCCAAGACCTGCCCGAACAACTCGAACAATAGGTACGGCATGCCGCAGCGGCTCGCCGAGAAGCTGCACATCCCGAGCGTGGTCATCCACGGCGATCTCAACGACCTGCGCTGCTACAGCGAGGAGCAGGCCGTCACGCAGATCGAGGCGTTCATCGAGCAACTCGAGGGAAAGAAGTAGGATGCCGGGACCGCTCTTCGCCGGCGTCGACGTCGGGGCGTCCGCCACGAAGGTCGCGCTCGTCGACGCGGCGGGCGCGCTCGTCGGCAGGGCGATCCTGCCGAGCGGCGTGGACTTCGCGGCGGCGGGCGAGACGGCGCTCGACATGGCGCTCGGCGGATCCGGCGCGGCCCGCGGGGACGTCGTCCGCGCGGTCTCCTCCGGGTACGGCCGCAAGAACGTGGCGTTCGCGACCTCGTCGAAGACCGAGATCGCGTGCCACGCCCGAGGCGCGCACTTCTTCTTCCCGCGGGCGATCACGGTCATCGACATCGGCGGGCAGGACAACAAGATCATCAAGCTCGACGACGCCGGCAACCGGCTCGACTTCAAGATGAACCGCAAGTGCGCGGCGGGCACGGGCTCCTTCCTCGAGGAGATCGCGCGGCGCATCGGCGTGCAGGTCGAGGAGATGGAGGCGCTCGCGCAGAAGAGCACGCGGCGCGTGGAGATCGGCTCGTTCTGCACCGTGTTCAGCGCCACCGAGATCCTCGCCCTCGTGCGCCGCGGCGAGCAGGTGCCCGACATCGTGCGGGGCGCGTTCCTATCGGTCGTCAAGCGCGTGACCGAGATGGATCCGCTCGAGGGCGAGGTGATCGCCACGGGCGGCGTGGTGGCGCACAACCCCACGATCGTGGAGCTCCTGTCCGAGGCGATCGGCCGCCCGGTGCTCACCCCTCCCGAGCCGCAGCTCACCGGCGCGATCGGCGCCGCGCTGTTCGCGAGGGACTGAGGTCGAACGTCGATCGAGGGCGGCCGGGCGTGATGTCGTAGGTGAGCTCGGTGTCGCCCCGCGCGAGGCACGCCAGCTCGTCGTCGCCGTCGAGGAGGTGGACGTCGACGTCCGCGGGCGCCGCGGCCTCGACGGTGACCGTCAGCGTCCCCGACGCGTCCAGCAGGAGGAGGTAGACGTCCTCCGGGCCGGACTCGTCGGCCGCCGAGCAGTTGTAGAGATCGAAGGCGCTCTCCTCCGAGATCGCGGTGTCCCCGGCGGCGGAGAACGGCAGGGCGTCGACGAGGAACGGGCAGCGGTGCGATCCGTCCCGCTCGGCGCAGGGCTCGAAGATCTCGGGCGCGAGGTCGCGGGCGTCGAGCAGGAAGTAGTCGACGCCGTCGCCCTCCTCGGTCCAGGCGCTCATGATGAACTCGGTCCAGTCCGCCATTCCGGCCAGCACCTGGCACCCCGCCGACCACATGCCCACGCGCACCGCGCCGAGCGGCCCGTCCACGCACGCGAGGTGGATATTGTGGGCGCTCCCCTCCCGGTCGAAGTCGAGCGGCGTCGCTGGGGGCAGCCACCCGTTGCGATCGCCATCCCAGTGGCCGTTCGAGTTGGCGTCGTCGCGCACGCGGTAGGCGTCGTCGCCCATGTGCAGCGCGTTGTAGGTGTCCTGGTGCCAACCGCAGGTGTGGTGGTAGCGCATGTTCGGGCGCAGCGACAACATCGTGTCGTAGGCGTAGGCCCCGGTGTCGAGCCCGGCGGGGAACTCACGGACGTGCGCCGCGCCGTCGCCGTCGATCCAGAGCAGCGCCAGCGTGTCGTTGAACAGGTCGGGCGCGTTGCCGTGCCAGGTGAACGTCCCGGGGTACGCGCCGCGCAGCCCGATCACGGTGCGCACCTCGGGCGTGGCGTCGAGCGGGACGCCCGTCGTCGCCTCGGCGAGAGCGCGGTACAGATCGTACGCCTCGTCCTCCGTGAGGTAGTACGCCCCGTCCCGGAGCTCGAAGCACCGCGTCGGCTCGGTCCACGGGGCGCGCGGCGAGCGCCTTGCCGGCCGAGAAGACCTCCTCGTAGCAGAAGCCGCAGTCCGCGGCGTCCGGGCCGGTGTCCGTCTCCGTGTCGCCATCGGTACCGCCGTCCTCGTCCGGAGCGCCGTTCCGCGCGCCGTCGTCGCACGCGGCGGCGGGGAGCAGGATCGCGACGACGAGCAGGGCCCGCGACAGTCCATGAGGCATGCCGGGTCTCCTCTCCTTTGTGTCCCATCGGAGCATATCAGAATCGTGTTGAACTTCCTTTCTCGACTTGTAGAATCGCGACTGGCTCTCGCCTCGAAAAAACGGAGGAAATCATGCTAGACGGGCTGTTCAGACCTCGTTCCGTCGCCATCATCGGCGCGTCCGCGAACCCGCTCTCCATCGGGCACATCGTTTTGCGCAACCTGACGGAGTTCGGCTTCCAGGGGCCGATCTTCCCGATCAACCCCAAGACGCCGCAGATCCGCAGCTTCAAGTGCTACAAGTCCGTCCTGGACGTCCCGGATGAGATCGACCTCGTGAACATCTCCATCGCGGCGAAGCTGCTCCCGTCGGTCATCGAGGAGTGCGGCAAGAAGGGCGTCAAGTTCGCGATCGTCCACTCCGCCGGCTTCAAGGAGATGGGCCCCGAGGGGATCAAGCGCGAGCAGGAGCTCGTCGCGATGGCGAACAGCCACGGCATCCGGATCTTCGGGCCGAACTCGCAGGGCGTGCAGAACTCCGCCCCCGAGGTGTCCGTCTACGCGAACTTCACCTTCGTGCCGATGAAGCCGGGCAACATCTCGATCCTGGCGCAGAGCGGCGGCGTGGGCGAGATGCTCAAGCTGCACCTGCACAACGTCGGCCTCGGCCACCGCATGTACGCGTCGTACGGCAACGAGAGCGACCTCACGATGCCGGAGATCCTCGAGTACTACGGCAAGGACGACGGCACCCGCGCCATCATGGTGCAGATCGAGAGCTTCAAGAACCCGGCGAAGTTCCTCGAGGTGGCGTCGGCGATCACGCCGAACAAGCCGATCCTGGCGATCAAGGCCGGCCAGACGCGGGAGGGCTCGGTGGCGGTGTGCTCCCATACGGGGAGCCTCGTCGACCAGGGCGTCATGGCGACCGCGATGTTCCGCAAGTCGGGCGTGCTCGAGTTCCGCGACACGGACGAGATGATCAAGGCCGCCATCGCGATGTCCTCGCAGGAGCCGCCTCCCGGGCGCCGCGTCGGGCTCGTCACGAACACCGGCGGGCCGGGTGTGCAGGCCGTGGACGAGGCGATCACGCGCGGCCTCACGCTCGCCGTCTGGTCCGACGAGGGCAAGGCGAAGCTGCGCGCGGGGCTCCACCCCGAGGCGAGCGTCGGCAACCCGGTCGACGTCGTCGCGACGGGCGGTCCGGAGCACTACAGGCTCGCGATCGAGACGCTGCTCGCGGAGAAGGAGACCGACATGGTGCTCGTCTTCTTCGTGACCGCGCCGTTCGTGGACCTCGACAAGATCGCGGCCGAGATCAAGAACGCGCTGGCGACCTCGAAGAAGCCGGTCGTGGCGGTCATCGAGACGAGCGAGAAGTGGTACAGCCTGATCAAGAACCTGCGCGCCGGCGGCGTGCCGGTCTACGAGTTCCCCGAGGACGGGGCGCGCGCGCTCGCGGCGATGGCGAAGTACTCGGACATCCGGGCGCGCAAGACAGAAGCTGCGCCGGAGCTCAAGGTCGACAAGGCCAAGGCCGAGGGGATCGTGAAGCGCTTCGCGGGCAAGGACGCGTACCTGCCGCAGGCGGAGGCGTTCGACCTGCTCGCGGCGTACGGCGTGCCGGTGCCGAAGATCGCCCTCATCGCCGCCGACGGCGACGTGGCGGCCGCGGCCAAGAAGGTCGGCTTCCCGTGCGTCCTCAAGGTCGACTCGACCGAGGTCGTCCACAAGTCCGACGCGGGCGGCGTGCAGCTCAACATCAAGGACGAGGCCGCGCTCGCGGCGGCGTTCAAGTCGATGCGCGACAAGTTCTCGGGCGCCAAGGCGACGTTCGTGGCCATGGAGCAGAAGCCCGTCGGCCGCGAGGTGATCATCGGCGTGACCGAGGCGCCCGGCCTCGGCTCGCTCGTCATGTTCGGGTTGGGCGGCATCTTCGTCGAGGTGATGAAGGACGTCATCTTCGGCGTGTCCCCGCTCTCGAAGCCCGAGGCGGACGAGATGATCCGCGGCATCAAGGGGTTCCCGATGCTCGAGGGCGTGCGCGGCGAGAGGGGCGTCGATCTCAAGGCGCTCGAGGATCTCCTGTGCCGGGTCTCGCGGCTCGCGGCCGACTTCCCGTCCATCGTCGAGATGGATCTCAACCCGATCTTCACCTACCCGGCCGGCACCTCTCCGGCCGCGGTCGACGTCCGCATGAAGGTCCGGTAGCGACCCGTTCCTGAACCTCGTTCCGCCACCAACCCACTTAACAAACCAAGAAGCCGCGTGCCGCCTTTCCGAGGGAGCTCTTCATTTTTTCGGCAACCCTGCACTCCTACCGAAAGTCGGCGCTGATCTACGACTACACGTACCGGTTCTGCCGGCGCTTCCTCGCCAGAAGCGATCGCACGATCGACCAGATGGTGCAGGCGGCTCGTTCGGGGAAGCAGAACCTCGTCGAGGGCAGCAAGGCGGCCGCGACCTCCAGGGAGATGGAGATCAAGCTCACGAACGTGGCGAGGGCGTCCTTGGAGGAGCTCCTCGAGGATTTCAGGGATTTCCTCGCCGTGCGGGATCTTCGGGAGTGGAGCAAGGACGAGCCGGAGGCGCGCCGCATCCGTCACCTCGGCGCGCAGGATCCGCTCCCGGCCGAGTCGTTCAGGGAGATCGTCGAGACTGGCCCGGCCGAAGTCGTCGCGAACACGGCGATATGCCTGATACACCAGGCCAACTTCCTGATTGATCGGCAGGTCCAGAAGCTCTTGCGAGAGTTCGTCGAAGACGGTGGGCTTCGCGAACGCATGACGAGGGCTCGGTTGGAGGCGAGGCGGAGAAAATGGGAATGGGAAGAAGGGGAGTCATGAGATCCATGGGATCACTGGCCGCTCCCATGATTCCCATGCTTCCTATGATTCCCATCCTCTTCTCTTCCCCGAGGCGACTACAGAACCCGAAGCGGTTGCTGTTGCCACCGGCCTGCCGTTTCGGCATGATGTCGGGCAAACACCGGCACGGAGAAGGACTTCGTCACCCGATCATGGGCGTGAGTTCCAATGACCCACTGGATTCCCCTCGCCATCGTCGCCGCGTACCTCGTCGTCCTCTTCGCCGCCACGTGGTGGTCGCAGAAGCTGACCAAGCGATCCGGCGGCGGGCTCGTCGGCTACCTGATGGCCGGCCGGCAGCTCCCGGCCACGGTCGCGGCCGCGCTCCTCGCGGGGCTCGCCGTCGGGGGTGCCTCGACCATCGGGGTCGCGGAACAGGCGTACAAAGTGGGCTTCTCCGCCGGGTGGTACAACGCCGCCTGGGCCGCGGGCGCCTTCGTCTTCGCGTTCGTCGCCGCCAGGCGCTATCGGCGGACCGGCCTCACGACCCTGCCCGAGATGTTCGAGCGCTGCTACAGCAGGACCGGGCGAATCCTCGGCGTGGTCGGCCAGCTCGCGATCCAGGTCGTGATACCTCGCTCCAGTACGTCGCGGGCGGCGCCATCCTCTCGTCGCTCATGCCGGAGATCTTCTCTTTCCAGATGGGCATGTGCGTGACGGCGTTGGTGTTCGTCGGGATCACGCTCATCGGCGGCTTCTGGGCCGCGGGGCTCACCAACGTCATCAATGTGGTTGTCATCTACGTGGGGATCATCGTCGGCGTGATCCTGACCATCGGCGACATCGGCGGGATCTCGAGTCTCGAGGTCAAGCTCCCGGCCGGGCACCCGGGGTTCGACCTCGGGGCCGTTGGGATCGGCGTGATCTCGGCCTGGTTCCTCGTCATGATCACGCAGGCCCACTCCACGCAGGCCGTGGTCCAGATCGGGCTCGCGTGCAAGAACGAGAAGACCGCGCAGCGCGCGTACGTCCTCGGCGGGCTCCTCATCCTCCCCGTCGGGTTCCTCGCGGCGATCATCGGCATGGCCGCCGCGGTCGTGCACCCGGGCATCATCCCGGCGGAGGCGCTGCCCCGCGTCGTGCTCGACCTCCCTCCGGTCGCGGCCGGGATCGTCCTCGCGGGCCTGTGGGCCGCGGACGTGAGCACCGCGTCGGCGCTCCTCATGGGCAGCGCCACGCTCGTGTGCAACGACATCGTGAAGCGGTTCTTCTGTCCGGATCTGAGCCCGCGACGCGAGCAGCTCGTGTGCCGCGTCACGGTCATGCTCGTGAGCGTCGTCACGTTCCTCCTCGCCCTGTCCGTGAGCGGCATCCTGAAGATGCTCCTCGCCGGGCTGACGCTGACCACCGCGTACACGCTCATCGTCCTCATGACCATGTACGCGCCGCGCCTGTGCCGCCGCTCTTCGGCCACGGCCACCCTCGCCGCGACGATGATCTCGCTCGCCGCCTGGCTGTTGGCGCCCGAGAGCTGGCAGTTCCTGCCGCACCCGATCTACTTCACCTGGATGGTGAGCCTCGCGACCTTCTTCGTCGTCGCCCTCGTCGACAAGCGGCGCATCCCGGAGCTCGGGACGTTCCAAGAGGGCCCGGGCGCCTGAGCGGTCGATCCGGCCGACACGTTCGTCCGGATTTCCCCTTGCCGCTTCGAGATCCGCGTGGAATATTTTGGCGGGTTCCGCGCGACGAGGGAGGCGGCGATCGAGGTGGGGTCCGAAATCGAGATCATCGTGAACGGCGATCGCGAGCTCGTGCCCGAGCGGTCGACCATCGCGCGCCTCATCGAGCGGTTCGAGGAGGGTGACACCCACCTGATCGTCCAGCGGAACGGGCGCTGCGTCTACCCGAACGACTACGCGGCGACCGTCGTCGCGAAGGGCGACACGATCGAGTTCATCCACCCCGCATTCGGCGGCTAGGCCGCCCGAGGAGAGAGGGGCCATGAGGATCCTGCACGACTTTTCCTACGAACGACCGAAGAGCCTCAAGGAGGCGCTCAAGCTGCTCGAGGCGCACGGCGCGGCGCTCAGCCCGCTGGCTGGCGGCACCGACCTCGTGGTCAACATGAAGATGCGCGGCATCCTCCAGATCACCGAGAAGGCCGGCACGGCCGACGCGCGGTGGCGCGCGGCGCGACGCGTCCAGCCGATCCAGACGCCGTCGGTGGTCATGTCGCTCGCCGATCTCCCGAAGCTTCGCGGCGTCCGCAAGGGCAAGGGGCTCGTGCGGATCGGCCCGACCACGACGATGGCCGAGCTCGCGGCGCCGGGCGCCCTCCCGCCGGCGCTCGCGGCCGTGGGCGACGCCGCCGCGATCATGGGATCCGCGCTCATCCGCAACCGGGCCACGATCGGGGGCAACGTCGTCAACGCCCGCCCGGCGGCGGACACCGCCGTCGCCCTCCTCGCCGCGGGCGCGAAGCTCAGGCTCGCGGCGCGATCCGGCGAGCGCGAGGTCGAGATCGCGGCGTTCTTCACCGGGCCCGGAAGGAGCGTGCGGCGCGCGGACGAGCTGCTCGTCTTGATCGAGGCGCCCGCCGAGAGGGGCCAGGGGAGCGCCTACGTGCGCATGGGCTCTAGGCGCCAGCTCGAGATCGCGCTCGTGAGCGCCGGCGCGTGGCTCGAGGTCGACAAGCCGACCCGGACGATCCGGGCCGCGCGGATCTCCCTCGGCGCCGTCGGTCCGACCCCCCTGCTCGCCACCAAGGCCGCCGCCGGGCTCGTCGGGAGGACCGCCGACCCCGAGGCGTTCGCCGCCGCGGGCAGGACCGCACGCGCCGAGGTGAAGCCGATCGACGACTTCCGCGGCTCCGCCGCGTACCGGCTCGAGCTCGTGGAGACGCTCGTGCAAAGGGCCCTCGCGGCCGCCGCCTCGCGCGCCGTCGGGAAAGGAGGCCGGCGATGAAGGCGGTCATCAGGTTCAGGGTCAACGGCCGCGAGCGGGAGATCCTGACGGCTCCTGCGCGCACGCTCCTCGAGGTGCTGCGCGAGGATCTGCGCCTCACGGGCACGAAGCAGGGCTGCGGCGAGGGCGAGTGCGGCACCTGCACGGTGCTGCTCGACGGCGCGGCGGTCAACGCGTGCCTCGTGCTCGCCGTCGAGGCCGCCGGCCGCGAGGTGACGACGATCGAGGGGCTGGCCGACGGGCCGTCCCTCCACCCGCTGCAGCGGGCGTTCGTCGATCACGGCGCGATCCAGTGCGGCTTCTGCACGCCGGGCATGATCCTGTCCGCCAAGGCGCTCCTCGACAGGCGGCCCGACCCGACCGAGGCGGAGATCCGGGAGGCGCTCGGGGGCAACCTGTGCCGCTGCACCGGCTACCAGAAGATCGTCGAGGCGGTGCTCGCCGCCGCCCGGGCGACCGCCGGTGGCGAGGGAGGTGCGAGATGAGCGATCACCGCGTCCTGAACACCCGCGCCGTCCGCGTGGACGCCTTCGACAAGGCGACCGGCCGCGCCGTCTACGTCGACGACATCACCCGACCGGACATGCTGCACGCCGCCCTTCTCCAGAGCCCCGTGGCCCACGGGCGGATCAAGCGGCTCGACACGTCCCGCGCGGCGGCGCTGCCGGGCGTCGTCGCGATCGTCACGGCGGCCGAAGCCGGGGACGCCAAGTTCGGCGTGAGCCCGGCCCGCTACGACGAGACGGTCTTCGCGATCGACAAGGTGCGCTACCTCGGCGAGGAGATCGCGGCGGTCGCGGCCGACGATCCGGTCACGGCGCTCCGGGCGGTCTCGATGATCGATCTCGAGATCGAGGAGCTCCCCGCGGTGCTCGACATGGAGGCGGCGCTCGCCGACGGCACGACGGAGATCTTCACGGGCTACGACGGCAACATCACCGCCGAGGTGCTCCAGGAGTTCGGCGGCGTCGACGCCGCGCGCCCCCAGGCCGACAAGATCTACAAGGACCACCTGCTCAACAAGATGCAGGACGGCGCCTTCATGGAGCCGCAGGGCTGCATCGCCGAGATCGACGGCCGCGGCGTCCTCACGCTCACGAGCTCCACGCAGACGCCGCACTACGTCCAGCGCACGATCGCCATGATGCTCAGGATGCCGCTCGAGATGGTCCGCGTCGTGAAGCCGTACGTGGGCGGCGGCTTCGGCCCCAAGGCGTCGGCGTCCAACCTCGAGCTCGCGTGCTGCCTGCTCGCCGTGAAGACGGGCCGGCCCGTGAAGTGCACGCTCAGCCGCGAGCAGGTCTTCCTCCGCTCGCGCGCGCGGCACCAGTTCCTGCACGAGATGGAGGTCGGGCTCAAGAACGACGGCTCCCTCGTCTTCCTGGATCACAGGTGCGTGCTCGACGGCGGCGCCTACTCGAGCTTCGGGATCGCGACGATCTACTACGCGGGCTCGCTGCTCGGCGGGCCGTACCGGCTGCCGAACATGCGCTACCACGGCGTTCGCGTCTGCACCAACAAGCCGGCCAAGGGGGCGCAGCGCGGGCACGGCGGCGTGATCGCCCGGGCACTGTTCGAGTCGATCCTCGACCGCGCGGCCGA
The DNA here is from genome assembly GCA_023229365.1 of Pseudomonadota bacterium. Lineage (NCBI taxonomy): Bacteria > Pseudomonadati > Pseudomonadota > Pseudomonadota bacterium. The sequence goes on from JALNZK010000023.1 coordinate 47,892, forward strand.
GGAGCTCGGCATGGATCCGGTCGAGCTGCGCATCAAGAACATGATGTCCGCGGGCGAGACCACGTGCAACGATCTCAACATGTCGAGCCTCGGGATGAAGGAGTGCATCGAGAAGGTGCGCGACCTATCGGGGTGGAAGAAGAAGAAGGGCGCGCTCGGCGGCGGCAAGGGGATCGGGGTCGCCTGCGGCTTCTTCGTCTCCGGCGCCGGCTACCCGATCTACCGCTCGGGAACGTGGCACTGCACGGCCACGGTGCAGCTCGCGGAGACGGGCGGCGTCGCGATCGTGCGCTCCGCGTCCGCCGAGATCGGGCAGGGCTCGGACACGATGCTCGCGATGATCACGGCCGAGGAGCTCGGCATCCCGCTCGAGAGCGTCCGCGTCATGAGCGGCGACACCGACTTCGGCGTGGATCTCGGCGCCTACTCGAGCCGGCAGACGCTCATGACCGGGCACGCCATCCGCTCGGCGGCGATCGACGCGCGCCGGCAGGTGGCCGCGTGCCTCGCCGAGGCGTTCGGCGTCCCCGCCGAGAAGCTCGTCTTCCGGGACGGGTTCGTGGCCCTCGCCGAGGGCGAGCTCGACATCGCCAAGGTGCGCGAACAGTTCGTCAAGGAGCACCGCGGGTTCGTGGACCACCCGACCGGCGCGCGCCTCACGTTCCGAGAGGCCTCGCGGCTCGCGTTCGTCATGAAGGGCACGATCATCGGCCGCGGTGAGTACAAGCCGCCGGCGCTCGGCGGCCAGTTCAAGGGCGCCGCGGTCGGCACGTCGCCCGCGTACGGCTGCTCGGCACAGATCATGGAGGTGGAGGTGGACGCCGGCACGGGCCAGCTCTCGCTCGAGCACGTGACCGCCGCGCACGACTGCGGCTTCGCCATCAACCGCACGCAGGTCGAGGGGCAGATGCAGGGCAACTTCCTCATGGGGCTCGGCGAGGCGTGCTTCGAGGAGGTCAAGTTCGACGACCTCGGGCGCACGGTCAACCCGAACCTCGCCGAGTACAAGATCCCGACGATGATGGACGTGCCGAACATGGATCCGGTCGTCGTCGAGAGCGGCGAGCCGAACGGGCCGTACGGCGCGAAGGAGGTCGGCGAGGGCGGCATCATGCCGACCATCCCGGCGATCATGAACGCGGTGTACGACGCCACCGGGATCCGGTTCCGCGAGCTGCCGCTCACCCCGGAGCGCGTGCTCATGGCGCTGAAGCAGAAGCGCGAGGGCCAGCCGGTCACGTTCGCCGCGGACGCGAAGTGCGAGGCCGTGATGGAGCTCGTCCGGCGGCACAAGGCGAAGCGCGGGTAGCGCGGCGGCCGGTGCGGCGCTTGACTCGGGTGTTTCATGTAATTACATTGTGATCACCTCGCGAGAGAGGGGAGGTGTTCGATGAGGACCCAGCTCGTACGCGTGGGCAACTCCAAGGGGCTCAGGATCCCGAAGGCGGTGCTCGAGCAGCTTTCCATCGCCGACGTGGTCGAGATGGACGTACGGGGCGACACGCTCGTCGTCAGACGCGGCGGCGCTCCGCGCGACGGATGGGACGAGGCGTTCGCCGCGATGGCGAGCGCCGGGGACGACGCGGATCCGGCCGACACGCCGTCACTCTCGCCTTTCGATTCCGAGGAGTGGGAATGGTAGCGCGGTTCGACGTCTTCCTCGTGAACCTCGAACCCTCGCTCGGCGCGGAAATCCGCAAGACGCGCCCCGCGGTGGTGGTTTCGCCCGACGAGATGAACCGCCACATCCGCACGGTGATCGTCGCGCCGATGACGACCGCCGGTCGTCCGTACCCGACGCGGGTGCCGTGTCGCTTCAAGAACAAGCGCGGCCAGGTCGCCCTCGACCAGATTCGGACGGTCGACAAGATGCGCCTCGTGCAGAGGTTGGGCGCGCTGGACACCCGCACCGCGGGCGCCGTGCTCTCGGTCCTCGCCGAGATGTTCGCACCGTAGGGAGGATGAGCATGAAGACGATCGGCCTGTGGGGAGGCACGACCTGGCACTCCACGCTGGAGTACTACCGGCAGTTCAACGAGGGGATTGCCGCGCGCATCGGGCCGCAGCACTCCGGCCGGATGATCATCCACTCGATCGACTTCCACGATCTGGCGACCGCCGGCCAGGCGGAGGACTGGGACGCGGTCGCGGCGCTCGGGCAGAAGGCCGTGCGCAGCCTCGAGGCGGCCGGCGCCGACTGCGTCATGTTCGGCGCGAACACGCTCCACAGGTTCGCTCCCGAGGTCCTGCAGGCTACCAAGCTCCCGTTCATCGACATCGTCGAGTGCGCGGTCGACGCGATCCGCGACCGGGGACTCGGGGCCGTCGCGCTGCTCGGGACCCGGCTGACCATGCAGGACGACTTCTTCAGAGGAAGGCTCGAGCGAGCGGGGATCCGCGCCCTCGTCCCCGAAGGCGAGCGGATCGATCGGCTCCACCGCATCATCGTCGAGGAGTTGTCCGCCGGCCGCTTCACGGACGAGCACCGGAACGCCTTCTGCGCGGCCGTCGACGCGCTGGTCGCCAAAGGGGCCGAGGGCGTGATCCTCGGCTGCACCGAGCTGCCGATTCTGTTCGAGGGCGCCGCCCTGCCGGTGCCCGCGTTCGACACCCTCAGGCTGCACGTCCTCAAGGCGGTCGACTTCGCGCTGGGATGAGCGGCCCGGAGCAGCCGCGCTCTCGACCGCAGGTGTCGATCCCACGAGATTGGTCGCCCATCTCGACACATCAAGCCCCATCGAGAGGATCTCACCCGGAGCGGTACCACCTCGACATCTCGGCGAAGCCGTTTTATGGAACGTCGATGGTCGATTCGAAGTACTTCTGCATCATCCTCGCGGCCGGCGAGGGTCGCCGCGCCGGCGGCTACAAGCCGCTCATGGAGCTCGGCGAGGGGCTGGTGATCGACCGCGTCGTCGACGCCGCGTCCGAGGTCGCGGGCGAGATCCGCGTCGTCGGCGGCTGCGAGTTCGCACGGCTCGAGGCGCACCTCGCGCGGCGCTGGCCGCACGCCGTCGCGGTGCGCAACGCACGCTGGGAGCGCGGCATGTTCTCCTCGGCGCGAGCGGGGCTCGAGGGCGTCGCCGGCGCGGCGTTCATCCACCCGGCCGACGTCCCCGGCCCGAGCCGCGCGATCTACCGGGCGCTCGCCGCGGCCTACGAGGCGGAACCGCGCGACGTGTTGCGGCCCGCTTTCGGCGGGCGCCGCGGCCACCCGGTGCTGCTCTCGCCCGCGGCGGTCCGCGCGGTGCTGTCGGCCGGGCCGGAGGCGACGCTGCGCGAGGTGCTCGCCCCGCTGTCGAGCGCCGAGGTTGCGGCGGGGGACGATCTCGTGCTCTACGATTTCGACACGCTCGACGAGCTCGAGATCCTGCGCAGGCGCCTTGCGCGAGGCGCGTGACCGAGGAGGTTGGCCATGGAGACGCTGCGGAAGGCGGTTTCGCATTCGGACGGGGGCGAGGATCTCGTACTCGTCACGGTCGTCGCGGTCGAGGGCTCGGCCCCGCCCCGCGTGGGGTTCCGAATGGCCGTCACCGCGAAAGGGACGGCGGGAACGGTCGGCGGCGGCGCGCTCGAGAACGAGGCGGTGCGCATGGCGCGCGCGCTCCTCGCCGGGGACGGCGGCGCGAGGCTCGAGCGGATCGACGTCGCGACGGTCGGCATGGCGTGCGGCGGCGAGCTGACGCTCTTCCTCGAGCCGTTCCGCGCGGCGCCGCGCCTCTGGATCTTCGGCGGCGGCCACATCGGCAAGGCGCTCGCGCCCATGGCCGCGGCCGCGGGCTTCAGCGTGACGGTGGTCGACAACCGGCCGGAGTTCGCCGACCGTGCGCGCTTCCCCGAGGCGTCCCGCACGCTCTGCATGCCGTACGACGACGCGGTGAAGCTCGTACCCGAGGGCGCGTTCGTCGTGATCGTGACGCACGGGCACATGCACGACGAGGAGCTGCTCGGGGCCGTGACCCGCAAGGAGCCGCGCCTCCCGTACGTCGGCATGATCGGCTCGTCGCAGAAGATCGAGAAGGCGCTCGCGGAGATCCGCGCGACCGGCGTCGATCCCGGGCCGAACGTGTTCGCGCCCGTGGGGCTCGATCTCGGCGGCGGCACGCCTGGAGAGATCGCGGTCGCCATCGCCGCGCAGCTCCTCGGCGTACGCCACAGCAAGCCAGGCCTCCCCCACTACCGCGATCGGCACGTCCCCAAGTGAGGAGGCCTCGCGCCATCCTCCTCGTCGGCCCGCTGTTCTCGGGCAAGAGCCTCTTCGTCGAGCGGCTCGCCGTTTCACTCGGCGCGTCCGGGACCGCGCTCGCCGGGTTCGTCCAGCGCGGCGCTTTCGGCGCCGACTGCCGCAAGATCGGCTACGACCTCGTCGGGCTCGCGACCGGGGCGATCCGCCCGCTCGCGCGGCGCTCCGAGGCGGGCGACGGGTGGCTGTTCGAGGAGGCGGCGTTCGACGCAGCGCTCGGTGAAATCCGAGAGGGCGCGGACCTCACCGTCATCGACGAGGTCGGCCACCTTGAGCTCGCGGGAAAGGGCCACGCGGCAGCCGTCGATCGCGCCCTGTCCTCTTCGGCAATGGTGTTGATCGTCGTCCGCGATGGGCTCGCAGACGAAGCGAAGAAGTGGCTCTCCACCCGCGCCGAGGTGACCCGAATCCGCTTCGAGCCGGGACGGGACGCCGATGTGACCTCCGAGATTCGGAAAAGTCTGGCGGGCTGAGGACCGCTGCTCACGCCCCGGCGCAGATCGCGATCAGGGCGGTGGCCCAGCAGAAGGCGGCGACGCCGAGCGCGGCGCCGTGGTAGACGATCGGCCGGCGCTCCGCGAGGGCGAAGAGCGGCGCGCGGACTCGGGCGCCGAGCGCGAAGCCGGCCGGGAACAGGACGGCCGAGAACGCCGCCCAGACGAGCCCCTCCTGCACCATGAACGCCGCGAACCCGCCCGCGCGGTCGAACGACATGAGGTAGGCGCACGGCGCGACCGCGAGCCCGACGAAGTAGAAGGGAACGGCGGAGGCGAGCCCCGCCCCAGCGCCGGCCCCGGCGCGCGCGATCGTGCTCTTCCCGAGCCCGCGCATCGCGACGGCGGCGACGCCCGCGAGGAGCGCCGCTTCGAGCAGCACCGCGATGCACGAGTTCGCCTTGCACAGCACGGACGCGCCCAGGATCGGGACGACCATCTGCTTGACGAGCACCGCGATCACGGGGACGCCGAGGATGGCGAGCGGCCTGCGCCCGTACCCGAGCAGGATCCCCATGGCGAGCATCCCGAACCCGGTCAGGATGCCGGCCCGGAACGGAACGTCCGCGGCCTTGACGACGTCGTTGAGCACGACCTCCGCGACGCCCCACAGGGAGCCGAGCACGAGCACGGCGATGGCGATGTTCCGCACCGTCGCGGCGCGGTGGTCTCTGGTGAAGGTTGCTGCGGTCATGTCGGTCCTCCTCGCGTCACTTGTTATTATCGCGCTCGGCGAGCGCGGCAAGGATTTTCTCGGGCGTTATCGGCAGGTGCCGGATCCGCACGCCGATCGCGTCGTAGATGGCGTTCGATATCGCCGGCGCGGTCGGGACGAGCCCCGGCTCGCCGACGCCCTTGGCGCCAAACGGGCCGACGCCGTCGTCCGTCTCGACGAACTCGAGGTCGATGGGGAAGCCCATCTCGCCGATCGTCGGGATCTTGTAGTCCATGAAGCTCGGGTTCAGGATGCGCCCGTCCTCGGACGCGACGTTCTCGTACAGGGCGTAGCCCACGCCCTGCGCGAGCGCGCCGTACATCTGCCCCTTGAGCGCGAGCGGGTTCAGCACCTTGCCGACGTCGTGCACGGCCGCGATCTTGACGATCGTGACCTCGCCGGTCTCGGTGTCCACCTCGACCTCCGCGCCCTGCGCCCCGTAAGCGTACGTCGACGAGATGTTGCCGTACCCCTTCTCGAAGTTCGGCAGCTCGTTGGGCGGATCGTAGAACGCGTCGGCCGAGAGCACGTCGCCCTGATCGCGGAAGTGGATCGACCGCAGCATGGCGCCGAGTTCCACGCGCAGCCACGGCTCCTTTGGCGCGTCCTTGACGAAGAGGAAGCCGTCCCGGATGTCGAACCGCTCGCGCGTCGCCGCCGCCTTCACGTCGAACTCCGCCGCCTTGTACTCGGGGTTCTTCTTCCTGAGCGACTTGAGGTTCTTCGCGACGGCGTCCGCGTAGAGCCCTTCGGCGTGGCCGAAGATCTTCTCGCGCAGCGTGTCGCACGCCCGGATGGCGGCGCTGCAAGCCATGAACGCGCCCCGGCTCGCGTGGGTCCCGACGTCCCAGGGACACGTGGCCGTGTCGGTCTGGTTGACGAACACCTTGTCGGGCTTCACGCCGAGCCGCTCGGCGATCGCGAGCTGCAGCACGGAGTGCAACCCCTGCCCCATCTCCACGCCGCCGTAGTAGGCGTTCACGTTCCCGAAGTCGTCGAGCTTGAGGATGATCCCGCTGCCGTCCGAGCGGTAGATGCGGCCGCCGCCGCCGACGTGGATGAGCGACGCCATGCCGACCCCGCGGGCCTTGCCCCTGCCGCGCTTCGCCTTCCACTCGAGCTTGTCCGCCACCTTCTCGAGGCACTCGCGCAGCCCGCAGGTCGTCACCTTGAGCCCCATGGGCGTCAGCTCGCCGGGCTCGTTGCAGTTCAGCATGCGCAGGTCGAACGGATCGACGCCGGCCTTCTCGGCGAGCTCGTCCATGTTCTGCTCGAGCGCCCAGCACCGCC
>JALNZK010000024.1:0-49380 GCA_023229365.1 Pseudomonadota bacterium
ACCAGCCCTCCTTCTGCTTGAGCAGGCGGACCTGGTTCCCCTGGCCGATCTTGCCGATGATCTCGCCGTCGACCGGCGTCTTGCGCACGCGGACCTTGTCCTTCGTGACCGTGACGAGCTTGCCCTTGCCGGCGGCCGGTGCGTCCGTCGGCTTCGCGTCGGCCGGCTTCGCCTCTTGCGCGACCTTCTTCACGGCGCCCTTGCCGAACTGGATCGTGAAGAAGATGCGATACCGGGCGTGCTTGTGCTCGATCCCCTGGATGGGGAGCCCGGCGAGCGCGCCGCGCAGGCACGAGCCGATCTGCGCCGCGTTGGGCAAGTCGGTCGAGGGCGCGTTCCAGAAGCTCACCCTCGAGGCTTGGAAGTCGACCTCGGAGGCGACGCTGAGCTTGCCCTCGGCGCTCGCCGAGGCGGCCTCGATGCGGCACTTGTCCACGACGTACAGTCGCGTCGAGAAGCGCTTCTCGAAGACCTCGAGCCTGTCGCAGTCCGCGCCCTTCCGCTCCACGCCGGCGTCGTCCCAGCACTTGAGGTAGAACGCTTCGCCGTCGAGCGCCATGCCGTCGGGGGTCTTGCCGGGCGGGACCTCCGGGGGCGCGTCGCCCTCGCTCGCGGCGCCGGCCGCCGCGGGCGCGGGGCCGGCGTCCTGGGGGCCGTAGCCGCCGGTCGCCGGGGGCGGGGCCAAGGGTGCGGGTTGCTCCGCCGCCTGGGTCGCCGCAGGTGCCGCCGCCGCCGCGGGTTGCGGTTCGTCCTCGGCGGTGTCCGACGGCTGGCGCAGGAACACGAGGACGAGCGCGAAACCGGCGAGGAAGGAGACGAGCGCCAGGACGAGCACCTTCACGACCTCGCCCCGGCCGCCTTTCGGCTTGCCGGTGGGGGCGTCTTTCCCGTCGTCTCCGTCTTCTCTCCGTGCCATCGTTGATGGACAGAATCACCACCTGGCATTAGTGTGCAAGAAAAAAATGGGCACTTTCCGTTCGCGTTTCCGCATCACCATCGCCATTTCGGGCATCGCCGCCGCGATCGCCGCCGTGCTGTACGCGCGGGCCGTCGCGCGGTCCGTCCCGCTCGACCTCGGCGCCCCCGTGGAGGCCGCCGCGGACGGCCTCTCGGTCGCGGCCGCGCTCTACGCGGTGAACTGGGTGCTCGCGTGGATCTGCCGGGCGTCCTGGCCGGTCACGCTCGGGCGCTGCCTGGTGTTCGCCGTCGTCGCGTACGTCGGCCTGAGCAGCCTCGTGGACGTCTTCGGCGAGCACCGTGGGCTCGCGTGGCAGATCCTGGGGGCCGAGGCCGCGCCGGACGCGAAGCTCGTCCTCGCGCTCCGGGCTCGGGCGATCTGCGACGCCCTGGTGCTGGCGCTGTCCGCGGTCTGCATCGGGTTCGGGTTCGAGCGCGGCCGGGGCGAGGGGGACTGACCTACTCCGTCCCGCCGTCCGCCGGCCCCCGTAAGGACGCCTCGTACGCCTGGACCGCAGCGACCTGCGACGCGGTTTCGATAGAGCCCGGCCGCAGGTCCCGCACCTGGGCGACCGCTGCGCGCGCGGTCGAGCCCTCGTGGACGAGGTACGCCGCGAGGAAGGTCCCGGTCCTGCCGAGCCCGTACGCGCAGTGGACCGCCACGCGGCCGCCCCCGGCGATGTGGGCCGACGCGCGGCCGACGAACTCGGCGAGCCTTTCGGACGACGGCGCGGAGAAGTCGCGCATCGGGATGTGGACGAGCGCGATGCCGCGGCTCGCGAACGGCTGCGCGGGGAGCGGCGCCTCCGTGAGCGTCACGACGAGCGTGATCCGCTTCTCCTTCAGGAACTCGGCGTCCGCATCGACGGGGGCGCCGCGGCCGGGCCGGGGCATCCCGGCGAGCTTGTCCTGGATCACCCACGAGAACTCGCGCTGCATGACGCTCGAGACCTCCTTCCCCCGGCCGTCGCGCGCCCCGCACGCGGCGAGGGCGACGACGAGACCGAACATGACAAGGCGCGGCACGACCCTATCCAAAACAAATGAGGGTCGTTTGCGCAACGGCCTTTTCGAAAAGGTGAGCCGAGGGCGCTATCGGCGCGCGCTCAGCGTGCGGTAGCGGTTCCCGTTCGGGCCCTCCATCCACTCCTTGAGCGAGCCCGGGACGTTGAGGAGCGCGGCGGCGAACCTGCGGCACATCGAGGCGCCCAGCACGTTGACGACCCCCATCGGGACGCGCACCGCGACGACGTACGCGACGAGGGTCTTGCCTTCGCCCTGCGGGAAGAGCCGCCAGTACCCGCGCGTGTCCTCGATGTCGTGCGGCCTGTCCGTGACGAGGCTGAAGGAGAGCATCTTCTTCGCGGGGTCGCGGGAGACCTCGACGTGGTACGCGACGCTCAGGAGCTGGTGGCCCTGCTCCATGTAGACGAGCGAGGTTTCGCCGCGGCGCGCGACCTCGCGGACCTCGACGGTCTTCGGGAACATCTTGTGGTACGAGCCCCAGTCACCGACCGCCGCCCAGACCTCGTCCACCGGGGCGTCGACGAGCGCGTAGCCCGATCCGCCGAAGAACCCGTTCCGCCCCGAGCCCGGCAGCGGTTTCTTCACGGTCTTGCCCGCCGCGAGCGCGTTGCGCTCACCGTCCGACAGCTCGACGGCCGACGCGGTGGTCGACCACAGGAGGCCGAACAGGACCGCCGCGAGCGCTGGTTTCAATCCCCTCCAAGACATGATCTTCTCCTCGTTCGTTGACGGGTGTTTCGACTTGCCGGGAGGGGTGTCGATGTAAACGAAAAACGGCGTCTCTTTTATTTGAATAATGACGGGACGCGGCCCGCGGGCTACTTCGCGGCGAAGGCGGTGCGGTAACGGTTGCCGTGCGGCCCCTCGATCCACGCCTTGAGATCGTTCGGCACGCCGAGCAGGTTGCGCTCGATCTTGTCGATGAGGTCCTGCGAGAGCAGGTTGATGATCCCCATCGGGATCTGCGTGGCGACGACGTACGCGACGAGCGTCTTGCCGTCGGACTGGGGGAACAGGCGCCAGTACCCGCGCGTGTCCTCGATGTCGTGCGGGCGGTTCTTCACGAGGCGGAAGGAGAGCATCCACTTCTCGCGCTCGCGCTCGATGCTCATGTAGTACTCGGCGCGGATGAGGGCGTGCCCCATCTCCATGTGGATGAGCGACTGCTCGCCCTTGCGCGACACCTCGGTGACCGCCACGGTCTTCGGGTAGATCTTGGGGTACGAGCCCCAGTCCTCGATCGCGGCCCAGAGCACCTCCGGCGAGGCGTTGATGAGCGTGTACCCGGTGCCGCCGTAGAAGCCGCTGTTGCCCGACGTCGGCAGCGGCTTCTTCACGGTCTTGCCGGCGGCGAGCTTGGCCTTCTCCTTGTCCGTGAACTCCACGGCGCTCGCGTCGGCCGCGGCTCCGCACAGCGCGCAGGCGATGGCGATTGCCGTCAGGAGCTTCGAAATGCGTGCAGCCAGCATGGGTCCGTCCCTCCGTTCTCTCAAGCCTCAGCCACCGAAGATAGACGCGCCGCGCGACCGGAAATGCAACGCGCCGCGGCGGGCGCTCCCTCGAGCCCCGTGCAAACCGCGTGCCTCTCGCGTATCACGCCTTCGTCGTAGGGGCTATGGATCCAAGATTTTTTAAGCTATATACATGCTTTACGGAGGTGTAAAGCGCCTCGGGACCGTTGCGGACGAGGTCGATTTCGAGCTGTCGTGCAGGCGAGACCGTGACATCCGTGCCACGGTGTAGTCAGCCGCGGAGTGGTGCAATGACGCAACAGACACTGGCGGAAGGGACGATCATCGGGGGGCGCTTCGCGGTCGAGCAGGCCGTCGGACAGGGCGACCTCGGGCGCGTGTACAAGGCGCGAGACACGAAGAACAACAACCTGATCGCGCTGCGCGCCATCGGGCGCGACGAGATCCCGGACGAGGCGGATGTCGATCGGCTGCGGCTCCGCGTGAAGGAGGCGTCGGCCCTCACCCACAGAAACATCCGCAGCACGTTCGGCATGGGGGTCGAGGAGAAGGGGCTCGTCTACGTCTCGGTGGAGTGGGTCGAGGGGCGCAACCTCGCCACGCTGCTCGCCGCGCGCAACGAGGCCGGCAAGCGGTTCTCGTTCAAGGGCGCGTACAACATCATCGGGCACGTCTGCAACGCGCTGGCCTACGCGCACCAGAAGACCTACCACGGCGCGCTCAGCCCGAGATCGATCATGGTCAGCTCCTCGGGTCGCGTGAAGGTGAGCGACTGGGGGCTGTCGACGATCCGCACGCGGCTCGCGAACTACCCGGGGCGCAAGAAGGACGAGTCCGCGTTCTGGGCGCCCGAGGTGATTTCCAAGCCGGGCACGGCGACGGCCCGTTCCGACATCTACTCCGCAGGCGCGCTGTTCTACATGTTGATCACCGGCTCCCCGCCGCGCCGTCCGCTGCGGGCGCCGAGCACCCTCGGCTTCAGCAAGGACGTCGACGCCGTGATCGCGCGCTGCATGGCCGCGGATCCCATGCAGCGGTACGAGACCGCCGAGGCGGTGAAGGAGGCGATCTCGGCGCTGGTCAAGGCGATCGAGACGCCCACCTCGCAGGCCGTCGCGGGGGCGGTCGACGACGACCTCGGCATCGACGTCGAGGTCGACCTCGCCAGCATCGGCGTGCCGGAGCCGGGCGCGAAGTTCAAGCAGCCGGTCCCGACGTTCAGCGCCTCTCCGACCGCGCCGAAGCCGCCGCCGCCCAAGGGGCCGATGCTCTCGGCGCCGGGGCTCCCCGTGCCGCCGTCCACCGATCTCGGCACCGACGGGGACGTCCTGCTCGGCGGGCGCGCGTCGGTCATCGACATGGGCGCGGTGCTGAGCAGCATCGGCAAGTCCGAGGCCGCGCGCTGGATGGTGCAGAAGGACAAGTTCGATCACGGTCCGTTCACCGACCGCGAGCTCATCCAGATGATCATGCTCGGCGAGGTCGTGTACAAGCACAACCTCCTGAACATGGACACCGGCGTCCGCAAGAAGCTCAAGGCGTGGCCCGAGTTCGAGGACGTCCTCGAGAAGTACAGGATCAAGAAGAAGGCGGAGGAGGAGGCGGCCGCGCTCAGGAAGACCGAGAGCGCCGAGAAGCGCGGGACCGCGTTCAAGCTGATGATCGCGGCGATCGTGGTGGGCGCGGTCGGGCTCGCGTTGGGCATCTACTTCGTCGCGCTCAAGCCGCGGGAGGAGAAGAAGTTCGACCGCGACGAGATGATCGCGAAGCTCGACAGCGGCGAGATCAAGCTCAAGCTCGGCAGCGACCCCACCGGAGCCGGGGGCGGCCGCGGCGGCAAGCGTCGCGGCGGCGGCAAGAGCGGCGGCGGCGGAAGCGGCGAGTTCGTGCCGGGGATGTCCTACGAGGAGGCGATGGCGGCGGGCGTCGATCTCGGCAGCCTGACGAACAACGCGGGGCAGAAGCAGCTCACGCCCGAGGTCATCAAGAACACCATGGACAGGAACGTTCGCCGGTTCCTCCAGTGCCTGGACGGCTCGACCAACCGCGTCGATATGGAGATCGTCGTCGGGAACCAGGGGCGCGTCATCGGCGTCTCGGCCCGGGGAAAGGGCAGCTCCGGAATGAAGCGCTGCTGCGAATCGATCGTCCGCTCCGTCAAGTTCCCGCCGTCGTCGTCGCCGCAGACGGCCGCGTCGTGGTGGTTCGAAGTCGACTACTGATGACGTTCTCCTCGCTCGCGTGCGCCGGCCTCGCTGCGATTGTCAGCGGCGCGCTCGTCCCGTCCCTGGAGGACGAGCGGCTCGAGCGCGAGCGGACCGTCGCCGCGGAGATCGGGAAGACCCTCGAGCTCGTTCCGGGCGTGGTCGCCGCGCGGGTCCACGTGCGGCTCGCCGAGCGGGGGCTGCTCGCCCGCGCTGACGCGGAGCCCGGGGCGACCGCGGTCGTGCGCGTCCGCGGCACGGGCCCCGACGCGGCGATGCTGCGCGACGTCGTGGCCGCCGCGGTGCCCGGCGCCTCCCCCGAGGACGTGCGCGTGTTCGTCGTCCGTGAGGAGGACGCCGCCGGCGCGCTGGTGCGCGTGGGGCCGCTCGAGGTGAGCCGCGCGACCGCCGGAATGACCCGCGTGGTGCTCGTCATCGCGCTCGTCGCGATCGTCGTCCTCGCGGCCGGCCTGATCGCCGCCGGAATCAGGCTGCGCCGGCTGCGACGGGAGAGCGGCTACGGCGCGGGTGAAGGGGCCGACGCTGGCGGAGGGGTCGGCTCGGGCTGAGCCGGCTCCGGCGACTGGGCCCCCGTCTCGACGGCGGTCGGATCCGGCGCCGGGGTCTCTTCGGGCTTCGGCGGGCCGTAGCACACGTCGTAGCGCGCCCCGATCGCCTCGCAGCTCTCGTTTTCGAGCCTTCTCTCGACGGGAAGCACCGCGGGCACGGGGCGATCCCAGGCGAACGCGAGCCCCCCGCCGACGAAGATGGCGGCCTTGTTGTTGTCCCCGCTCCCCACCCGCGTGACGGCGCCGATGATCTGGAGGTCGGCGCGATCGCCCATGTGCACGACGAACGTCAGCCCGCCCCGCAGCTTGGCCGCGAAGCTGAGCTCCATCTCGACGGAGTCGGTGAGGATCTTTTCGACGTCGTCCTGGGACAGGTTGACCTGCTCGGGGTTCTCGGGATCGACGGTGTAGCCGGTGAGTGCGCCCTCGAACGGCTTCACGCGCGTGTCGAGGTTCAGGCTCGGCGCGAACTCCACCCACGGGACGATGCTGATGTACTTCACGGGCGACAGCGGGATGCCGATCCCGAGCACGAGCGGGATCGTGACGAAGTTGTACTGCCCGTTGATCAGGGCGGCGGGCGCCGCGCCGAAGAAGATGTTGAACGACGCCTTCGGCAGCCCGTTCTCGAAGCGATCCGTCATCGGGATCGCCCACTGCGCGAGCACCGTGCCGCCGATGCCGTTCGACGAATCGGTGTCGCTCGTCTCGGCGTAGTTCAGGTACTGGAGCCCGAACTGGGAGCTCAGCTTGCCCGAGGTCGACGAGAAGTTCACGTGGTAGCTCGCGATCCGCAGGTGCCCGCCGTCCGGGGTCATGAAGCCGTTCTGGAACGCGGCCACGACCGAGGAGGCCGACGTGTCCCAGGTGGATACCGCCGTGGCGTGGGTGCCGCCCTTCGCCTCCGCCTCCCGGGGTGCCGAGAGCGCCAGCGCAACGATCGCGAGCGCCGCCGCGTACCAGGTGAAACCGGATCTGCACTTCATCATTGTCGTACCCCTTTCGCCGACCTCAGTCGGCGTCCAACCGCCGGATCGTCGGCTTGCCGAAGGTCACGTCGACAGGACCGGAGCGGTAGGCGCCCTCCCAGAACGCCTCGCCCGCGAGGGCGGTCCGGGCGGCCTCCAGCCGGTCGCGGATGGACGCGCCGGCCGGGGGTGGCTCGGGCGGGAGCCACGCTTCGGGGAGCCTGTGGATGCGGTACTCGACGCGGTACTCGCCGGGCTCCGGGACCGGCTTCCAGGGTCCGCCGGAGCAGCCCCAATCGTCGCCCATCTCGAACGTCCGGGTCTCGCCCGGGCCGAGCGTGAACACGGTGTTCCCCTCGGTCGCGAGCTCTCCGTCCCTCGGCACCTTGATAGGTTCCCCGGTCGAGCCGACCAGCAGCCCGGGATCGCACGGGTGGAGGAGGGAGAAGCGGGCGCCCGAAGCCACCCGCGTGAAGACGAGGTTCGCCGGGTTCATGTGGACGAGCCGCACCGGCGCCGCCGCCGGGTTGGTGATCGAGACCGTGATCTTTCCGACGAGCTGGACCGTCCCCTGGCCGCGCTTCTGGCCCGGCGCCAGGAGCTCGACGAGCGACAGCGCCTCGACGCCGCCGAGCGCGATCTCGAGCCGCTCGGGCGCCGCGGGCTTCGCGGGCAGGGCGAGAGCGCCGGCCCCGGCGTCGGCGTCCCGGACGGGGTCCGCTCGCGGCGCTTCCCCGGGCTGGGAGAGGGCCTGCGGGGGCTCTCCCTCGGCCCCGGTTGGCGAGGTGCCGCCGCACGCCGCGAGGGCGAGACCGGCGGCGAGCGCGGCGAAACGGGATGGAAGTCGCATGGGGTTCTTCTAGTACGCCGGCGCAGGGCCGATCAAGGCCCGGTCGATTTATCTGTCGCTCGCACGTCCCCGGTGCCCCCAAGGAGACAGGATATGCGCGGCGCGGCGACGCGGCGCGACTTGAACGAAGGAGGGGTCAACATGTCAGACGGACTGAGGAATGTGGGGCTCGGCCTCTTGCTCGCGCTCTTCGCGGTGCCCGCGTGCGACGACGACGACGGCACCGGCGGGTCGGACACGGACACCGACACGGACTCGGACACGGACTCGGACACGGACACGGATGCCGACACGGACACCGATTCCGACACGGACACGGATGGCGACACCGACACCGACACCGACACCGACACCGACACCGACTGCGACGATCTGGGGGAAAACTGCTGCAACGAGGAGTGCCCGTGCCCGGGGGATGGTGCCGAGTGCGTCTACCCGGCGAACCCTATCGACCTGAACGGCGTCTGCAAGCCGATCGTCGACGACGCGTGCTGGAGCCAGGACGACTGCGTGCCCACCGACGTCTGCGTCGGCGCGTTCGTCTGCCCCTGCGGCGTGGATTGCGAATCGGAGGACCAGCCCGGCACCTGCCTGCCGTCGTCGTCGGGCTGCTGCGACGCCTCCGTCGAGCCGGACCCGTGCGCCGAGGACTACGCCTGCCTCGAGCTCGGCGACGAAGACACGTGCCACGTGATCACGACCCAGCCGGCCTGCTTCGTCGACGCGGACTGCGGCGAGGGAGGCATCTGCGAGGGCGCCGTGATCTGCGACTGCACGGTCGACTGCATGTCCGAGGTCGGCGAGTGCGAGTACTACGACGAGTAGGGGGCCGCGCGGGGCTCAGCGGGCCAAGAGCGCCTTCATGTTCTTCTTGTAGGCCTCGACGCCGGGCTGATCGAACGGGTTGACGCCGAGGGCGTAGGCCGACACGCCGCACGCGTACTCGAAGAAGTAGAGCAGGAAGCCGACCGTGCGCGCGTCGATCCGCGGGATCTCCATCCGCAGGCACGGGACGCCCCCGTCGCGGTGGGCCGCGAGCGTCGCGTGGAGCGCCGCGCGATCGACCCGGTGCACCGGCATCCCGTCGAGGTAGCCGAGCCCGTCAATGTTTCCGGCGATGGGCGGTACGTCGAGCGCCGCGCCTTCGACGACGTCGAGGGCGGTCTCGCACACCACGCGCTCGCCGTCCTGCATCCACTGGCCGAGCGAGTGCAGATCCGTCGTGAGGCTCATCGCGGCCGGGAAGAGCCCCTTGCCGCCCTTGCCCTCGGACTCGCCGTAGAGCTGCTTCCACCACTCGGCGAGGAGCGAGAGGCGCGGCGTCGAGCTCGAGAGCACCTCGATCTTCTTGCCCGCGCGGTACGCGGCGAGCCGGAACGCGGCGTAGGCGAGCGCCGGGTTCGACGCGAGGTCGTTCCGCTCGGGATCGCGGACCAGCGCGAGCGCCTCGCGGGCGCCGTCGAGCAGCTCCCCGACGTCGTGCCCGGCCGCGGCGATCGGCAGCAGCCCGACCGGGGAGAGGACGCTGAACCGGCCTCCTACGTCGGGCGGGACCTCGAGCATGTCGAGCCCGTACTCCTCCTGGAAGCGCTTCAGGCCGCTCGGGCTCTTGCCCGTTGTGATGACGACGAGATCGCGGAGGGCGGCCGCGTCGAAGCGCCGCGCGAGATCGCCCCAGAGCAGCCGGAACGCGATCGACGGCTCCGTCGTGCCGCCGCTCTTGGAGATGACGTTCACGCCGTAGCGCTTGCCGCTGAGGTGCGCGAGGAGCCGCCGGTAGTAGTCCGCGTCGAGGTGGTGGCCGGCGAACAGCACGGGGAAGGCCGGCTCGAACGGGCCGGTCAGGGCGCGCATCACGGCCGCGGCGCCGAGGTACGACCCGCCGATCCCGACGACCACCAGGGCGTCGAGGGTGCGGAGCCGCGCGGCGAGCTCCCGGATGCGGGCGATCTCGGCCGCGGTCTGGCGGCGCGGGAGCTCGAGCCAGCCGAGCATGCCCGAGCCCGGTCCGGAGCCGGACTCCAGCGTCTCCCGCGCCTTTCGGATGTCCGTGGCGGCCGCGTCGAGCGGGACGCCCTCGGCGTGGGACAGATCGAGCGTGAGCAGCGGCTTGTCGTTCATCGCGTCACCTCTTTCGGATCACCCGCGCGGGTGCTTCTCGCGGTGGACCTCGGCGATCCTGGCCGACGAGACATGGGTGTATATCTGAGTCGTCGAGATGTCCACGTGGCCGAGCATCGCCTGCACAGACCGCAGGTCCGCGCCGCCGTCGAGGAGGTGGCTCGCGAAGGAGTGGCGCAGCTTGTGCGGGCTCAGGGGCTTCGCGATCCCGGCCGCCCGGGCGGTGCGCTTCACGATCAGCCAGAACGACTGCCGCGTCATCCGCCTGCGCCAGCTCGTGACGAACACCGCCGCCTCGCCGGGGGTCGCCCACTGCGGCCGCACGTGCGAGAGGTACCGGCGCAGGAAGGCGATCGCCCACTCGCCGAGGGGGATCACGCGCCGCTTCTCGCCCTTGCCGGTCACCGCCAGGAAGCCCGCCTCGAGATCGAGATCCGCGAGGCGGAGCGAGACGAGCTCCGACACGCGCAGGCCGGCCGCGTACATCGTGTGGAGCATCGTCGCGTCGCGCAGGCCGCGCGCGGTCGACAGATCGGGCGTGTCGAGCAGCAGCACGATCTCCTCCCGGTTCAGCACGACGGGCAGCGGCCGGAGCGTCTTGGGGGCGTCCACCTCGACCGCGGGATCGCTCTCGATCAGCTTCGCCTCCACGAGGTAGCGGAAGAGCCCCCGCAGCGCCGAGAGGGCGCGGGCCTGGGAGCGCCTCGAGATGCCGCGCCTGGAGAGCTCGACGAGGTGCGCGGACACGATCTCCGGCGTGATGTCCAGGGCCTCCGCGCCGCCGCGCTCGACGTGCGCCGCGAAGGCCGCGATATCCGTCGCGTAGGCGGAGACGGTCCGCGGCGACAGCGCGCGCTCGACCTTGAGGTGGTCGAGGAACGCGTCGACGAGTGGGGCGAGCTCGCTCACGCGGGTATGCTAACATCCGCGGTGCGGACCGCCGAGTTTTCTGCGGCGGGGAGGAGGGTCTCGATGCGCGCGAACGAGGGCTGGCCGCGCGGCTGCCTGCAGGTCTACACGGGGGACGGGAAGGGGAAGACGACCGCCGCGTTCGGCCTCGCGCTCCGGGCGGCCGGGCACGGGCTCAGGGTCTACATCGGGCAGTTCATGAAGGGGTACCCGTACGGCGAGCTCGCGGCCGCAGCGGCGCTCGGCGGCGGCATCGAGGTCGAGCAGTTCGGCACGAGCGAGTGCATCGCGTGGCGCGCCGAGCCCGATCCCGCGGACGCGGCGCGCGCGCGCCACGGCCTCGAGCGGTGCGTCGCGGCGATGCGGTCGGGGCGCTACGAGGTCGTCGTGCTCGACGAGGCGACGACCGCGGTGCACTTCCGGCTGATCCCGCTCGCGGCGCTCCTCGACGTCGCGGACGCGAGGCCGCCGGGGCTCGAGCTCGTGTGCACCGGGCGCTGGGCCCCGCAGGAGCTCGTCGCCAGGGCGGACCTCGTGACCGAGATGCGGGAGGTGAAGCACCCGTACGCGTCCTCCGGGCTCGCGGCCCGGGACGGCATCGAGCGCTGAGAGCGACCTACGCGAAGAACTCCTTGAGATCCTTGGCCGGGCGGAACGTCATCGTCGTGGACGCCTTGATCTTGATGGACTCGCCGGTCTGCGGGTTGCGGCCCTCGCGGGCGGCGCGCTTCTTCTTCGTGAAGGTGCCGAACCCCGGGACGGTCAGCTTGCCTTCCTTCTTCACGGACTTGCGGATCTCGTCGAACGCGGTGTCGAACACCGCGGCGACGGCCTTCTTCGTCAGGCCTTCGGGGAGGCTCTTGGAGCTCGCGATCACGTCGATCAGTTCGGCTTTCGTCATCTTGGCTTCCTTTCTTCGATGGGGGTGTTGCACCGCGGCGCGGCCGCAACACAGCTCGTTTCTCAATGGTAGATAGGTTCGTTGATTCGCAGTCGCTGTCAAGTTGAAAACTCGCTCGGCGCGCGCTTCCGTGCACATTCCGTCCGGTGTCGGCACGGCCCGTGCTACGTTTGGAAATCCTCGAGAGGCGCGGAGAAACGACGATGCGGTTTGGAATATTCCCGTTGCTCGCGTTCGCCGCGCTGCCGGCGTGCATATCGCACGAAGGCGACCGCCGTTCGGAGGCGGCGTCGGACGGCGGCGAGCCCGACGCGGGAGACGACGCGGGCGTCGACGAGTGCGACGGCGTCGACTTCCCGGTCGCCGGCCACCCGCCCCGCGCGCTCGTCGTCCTCGACAGGTCCGCGAGCATGGGCTACGGGCTGCCGGTCTCGCCGTGGGACGCCTGCGCCGAGGCGCTCGTCGCGATCACCGCGCAGCTCGACTACCAGATCGAGTTCGGCCTGCTCATGTACCCGGAGCTCGACGTCGTCTGCGGCGCGCCAGCGCCCGAGCCGATCGTCCCCGTCGGGCCGGCGACCTCCCTGGCGATCGAGGCCGCGATGACCGAGTCCGGCCCCGTCGGCTACGGCACGCCGACCGCCGCCGCGCTCGCCCGCGGCTTCGAGTACGTCGTGGCGCTCGAGGGCGAAGACGACAGGTTCGTGATCCTCGCGACCGACGGCGCGCCGAACTGCTCGCAGAGCTCGATGTACGACTGCTCGACGTGCACCTGGACCGACACGACGTGCGTCGATCCGCGCTCCTGTCTCGACGACGTCGGCACCTACTCGGTCGTGATCGAGTACCACGACAACTGGGGGGTCGATACCTACGTTATCGGGCTCGGCGGCGTGTGGTCGGAGTGGGACGAGGTGCTCGGCGACGTGGCGGCGTACGGCGGCACCGGCGACTACTACCCGGCGCAGACGGAGGACGGCGCGGCGGAGATGACCGCGGCGCTCCAGGAGATCGCGGCGGCGAACACGGAGTGCGTCTTCGATGTGGACTGGGAGTCGCTCGGCGAGGGCGTGTCGCAGGATCCGGGGCTCGTGAACCTCCTCGTGGAGGGCGAGATCGCGCCGTTCAGCGAGGGCTGCGCGAACCCCGGCGGCTGGCACTGGGCCGACGAGGACACCATCGAGCTGTGCCCCGGCCTGTGCGAGGACTACAAGTGGGGCGTCGTCTCGTGGATCCACGCGTCGTTCGGCTGCGAGACGGTGGTGGAGTGACGGCGGACACGCAGGTCCGCCGCTACTTCTTTCCCTGCGCTCGCAACCCCTCGAAGAACTCCGTGAGGATCGCGGCGCACTCGGCCGCGCGCACCCCGGCGACGATCTCGCAGCGGTGGTTCAGCCGCGGATCGTCGAGCAGCGTGAAGAGCGAGCGGACCGCGCCCGCCTTGGGATCGTCGCAGCCGTAGACCAACAGCGGGATCCTGGCGTTCAGGATCGCGCCGGCGCACATCGGGCACGGCTCGAGCGTGGCGTACAGCGTCGTGCCCTCGAGCCGCCAGTGCCCGACGGCGTTCGCCGCCTCGGCGATGGCGAGGATCTCGGCGTGCGCGACCGGGTCCTGGTCCGCCTCGCGCCGGTTCGCGCCGCGCCCGATCACGCGGCCGTCCTTGACGACGACCGCGCCGACCGGCACCTCTCTGCTGGCCGCCGCCTCGCGTGCGAGATCGAGCGCCAGGCCCATCCACATGTCGTGCTCGGAGGTCATGGGTTCCTCTCGAGGACGAGCTCCGGCACGCGGGAGAAGTGCTTCACGTTCCCGGTGAGCAGCGCCGCTTCGCAGGACAGGCAGATGCCGGCGATGAGAGAGTCGGCCATCCCGATTCCGACGCCAGACTTCTCCAGAGTTCTTCGGACCTGCGCCGCGCTGGCGGCGGCGGGGGTGTTGAGGGCCAACACGGTCAGCCCGTCGAGCAGATCCGTCACCGCCCTGTTCTGACGCGTCGTGTGCGCCCCGGCGAGGAGCTCGAAGGCGGTCACGGCCGTCGTGGCCAAGCCGCGTCGAATTTCGACGGCGACGCGCTCGGCGAACGGATCGCGCCCTCGAAGAAACTCGATGAGGACGTCCGTGTCCGCGACGATCATCGCCATTGCTCGCGGATCGCCTGCGTCCGGGAAGCGAGGTCATCCGCCTCCTTGGCGGACAAGGAGCTGCGCCGCCCGAGGGCGGCGTTGATGCGGGCCGTGCGGGAAGTGTCCTCGCTGAGATACTCGGAGAGGGCCTCCCTCACGATGTCAGAGAAGCCCTTCAGCCCGCGCTCCGCGGCGATGCGCAGCAGCTCTGCCCGTTGCTTGTCGTCGATTTCCACCGTGGTTCTCATGCCATCAAGATAAACTGCATGCACATGCATGTCAACACGGCGCCACGCGGCAGGTGGTGGTGCACCGCGGCGGCGGCGCACTGATTTTCGGATTTTCACCTGGAATTTGAGCGCGGTCCGGGTGTCCAATACATTCAGAGGAGATGCTGAAGACGTATTCCACGCCGTTGGTCGTCGCCGGGCTCGCGTTGGCGCTCGGGGCCGCGCTCGTCGCGGCGCCGGCGGACGCGAAGGCGGTCAACGAGGACCTGGACTTCCTTCCCGAGGGGTGGTTCGTGCCGGTCGGCGTCAACGTCGGGCTCGCGCTGCACGACGAGTACGAGAACAGCTACCTCATCGGCGGCGAGGCGAGCCTCGTCTACCTCGAGAACACGCGGATGATGTGGGGCGGCGGCTTCGTGGACGGCCTGTGGGACGACTCGAGCGGCACGTACCGGTTCTGCGCCGGCCCGGAGTTCGGCATGATGTTCGGCGGCGTGGAGCTCGGCTACCTCGTCGAGCGGTACGCCGAGGAGTGGTACCACGGGGTGCGCGCCGGGATCGTCGCGACGGTCGCCTTCCTCTCGGTGTACGGGCGCGTCGGGTTCCTGTTCGGCAACCCGGACGAGCCGACGATCGGCGAGCTTGGCGTGCTCGTGAAGCTCCCGCTGCCGCTGGAGATCTAGCCCTCACCCTCGGTCCCTCTCCCGGCGGGAGAGGGAGGCAACAAGTTCCGACGCCTGAATGAGCTGCTCCCTTCTCCCCACGGGAGAAGGGGCGGGGATGAGGGGGGTCAACCGGCGATCTTCTTCTTCTGCTTCCCGGGCTTCTTCGCCGCCGGCGCGGCCGTCTTCCCGGGCGGCGTCCACTTCAGCTTCGCGTGCGACGCCAGCCATTCGAGCACGGTGTTCCACCACAGGCGCGCGTTCTGCGGCCGCTGCACGAAGTGGTTCTCGTCCGGGAAGAGGAGCAGCTTGGACTCGACGCCCTTGCGCTGGAGCGCGGTGAACAGCTCGAGCCCCTGGCCGTACGGGACGCGGAAGTCGTTCTCCCCGTGGACCACGAGCGTCGGCGTCTTGAACTTCCCGACGTGATCCACCGGGTTGTGCTTGGCGTACAGCTCCGGCGCGTCCCAAGGCGTGCCCTTGTACTCCCACTCCGGGAACCAGAGCTCCTCGGTGGAGCCGTACATGGAGATCTGGTTGAAGACGCCGTCGTGCGACACGAGGCTGCGGAACCGGTCCGTGTGCCCGAGCATCCAGTTGATCATGAACCCGCCGTACGACGCGCCGGCCGCGGAGACGTTCCCGCCGTCGATGAAGGGGTGCTTCCCCACGAGGAAGTCGATCCCCTTCACGAGGTCGTCGTACGGCTTGCCGCCCCAGTCGCCGCTGATGGAGTCGGTGAACGCCTGGCCGTACCCGGTCGAGCCGTGGAAGTTGATCGCCGCGACGACGAAGCCCGGCGTCGCGAACATCTGCAGGTTCCACCGAAAGTGGAACTCGTCGCCGAACGCGCCCTGCGGGCCGCCGTGGACGAGGAGGAGGAGCGGGTACTTCTTCTTCGGGTCGAAGCCGGGCGGCTTGAGCAGGAACCCGTGCACCTTGTCGCCGCCGGCGCCCGCGAACTCGAACTCCTCCAGCGCGCCCATCTCGATGCCGGCGAGCGCGCCGTCGTTGACGTGGCTGAGCTGGCGCGCCTTCGCGCCGGACGAGTCGGCGACCCACACCTCCGTGGGGCGCGTCGCGGTCTGGCGCAGGAAGACGAGCCGCCCGCCGTCGGCCGAGACGAACGCGTCGGCGTTCATCCCCGCGGCCACGAGCCTCGTCACCACCCCGGACGGCACCGAGACCTTGTACACGGACTCCCGGCCGCGCTCCTGGGCCGTGAACACGATGTACCGCGAGCTCGGCGCCCACGAGAAGGCGCTGACCGAGCTGTCGAGCGAGTCGGTGAGCGGGATGCGCTTCTTCGACTTGCGGTCGTAGAGCACGAGCACGCGGCGATCTGCCTCGAAGCCCGGGCGCGTCATGGTCAGGTAGGCGATGTACGCGCCGTCCGGCGAGTGGATCGGCTCGGCGTCGCAGGCCGCGTTCGCGCCCGTAATGTTCTGCGGAACGCCGCCCGCCGTCGGGACCGCGAAGACGTCGTTGTTCGTGTTCCACGCCGGGTTCCGGGTGACGTTGGCCGTGAACGCGACCTCGGAGCCGTCCGGCGCGATCGAAAGATCCATCCGCCCGCCGAGGTCGATAGGCGGAGTGCGGAGCTCGCCCGGGGTGAGATCGCGGGGCTCCCCGCCGGCGAGCGGCACCCAGAAGACGTGGCCGCGCCGCGCGTCCAGCCAGGTGTCCCAGACGCGGATCGGCAGCTTGTCGTAGACGCGCGCCTTGACCTTGCCGCCGTCGATCTCCGCCGCCCGCTGCGCCGTGCACGCGAGCGTGTCGCACGAGGGGAACACCTGGATCACCGCCGCGAGGCTCCTGCCGTCCTTCGAGACCGCGAAGTTGTCGATGCCCACGGGCAGGTGCGTCAGCTGCTGCGCCTCGCCGCCGTCGACGGCGATCGCGAAGACCTGCACCGGCTCCGACCGCGCGGAGAGGAACGCGAGCCGGCCGTCCGGGAGCCAGCGCGGCGCGAAGTCCGACTTGTCTCCGGAGGTGAGCTGCCGCACCGCGCCCGAGGCGAGATCCGCGATCCAGACGTGCGACACGCCCCGGTTCGCCTCCATGTCGAAGCGCTTGACCGTGAACGCGACGAGCTCCGCGCTCGGCGACGGCTCGAGGCCGCCGACCCGGCCGAGGCGGTACAGGTCCTCGACCGTGAGGGTGCGCGGTGCGGCTGCGGCGGCGGCGCCGGCGAGGAGCGACGCGATGACGGCGAAGAGTGCGGTGGAGGTTCGCTTGCGATCCATGGACGATCTCCTCGGAAAGATGCGTTTTCGGTCACGGCTTTATACCGGATGGTGCCGAGAGAGCCAATCCCGACCATCGGCCTGCTCGGGGGCAGACTCCCCTGCAAGCGTTCGGGGAGTCAGCCCCGTCGCGCGGCCTCGACTCCAGATTGGGTCGGGACTCGGTCGGTCAGTCGAAGACGCAGATCGAGTCGGGGCCGTGGCTCGAGCTGGCGCACTCCTCGGTGGACAGACAGCCGAGGTGCTCGCAGGCGCCGCCGGTGCACGCCCAGTTCTCCTCCTCGAACAGGTCGACCGCGTCGTCGGGCACGCAGTCCGACGGGGCGGAGCAGGGCGGCGCGCAGATCGGCGGATCCGAGTACTCGGCGCAGACGAGCTCGGTCTCCGGGAACGCCTCCTGGCACTCCGCGGTTGTGGCGCACCCGGCCCAAACGCAGAAGTTCGACTCGCAGGTCCAGTTGTTCGCGTCGAACAGCGGCTTGCCGGCCTGCGCGCAGTCGCCCGCGACCGAGCACGGCAGCGTGCAGGTCGGCGTCGAGGCGGCGGTGTTGCAGACGATGCTCGCCACGGCCGGGAACGCCTCCTGGCACTCCGCGGTGTCCAGGCAGCCGAGCCACTCGCAGTACCCCGGCGCGCACGACCAGTTGTCGGCGGTCTGGGTGGCGATGGCGTCGATCGGGACGCACGTGGCCGTGTCGCTGCACGCGAGGTGGCAGAGCCCGAAGTCGGTGTCGGAGTCCGAGTCGGAATCGGAGTCCGTGTCGGAATCGGAGTCCGAGTCGGAGTCGGAGTCCGAATCCGAATCCGAATCCGAATCGGAGCCGTTCGAGCCGCCTTCGTCCTCACAGCCGATCGGCGCGGCGAGCGCGATCGCCGCCGCCGCGGTGAGCGCGAAAAACTTCGAGGTGTGTCGAGCCATCGTCTTTCCTTTCTCTTCTTTTCAAGTGCAGGGAGCGCATTCGGACGGACGGAATTCATTTCCCGCGCCGGGGACGCGGCTTGGGAGGTCTCTTCTCGGCGCGGGCCGTGCCGCCGGCGAGCAGGATCCTCTTCTGCCGGGTGCGCTCGGCGACCCCCGGGACGTCGACGGTTTCGCCGCGCTCGTCGACGCCGCACGCGTAGATCGCCGCCGCGAGGGTCCCCGGCAGCGGGATGAAGCTCTGCACCTGCTCCAGGCGCTGGCCCCGGCGGCGGAGCCAGTCCCCGGCGGCGTCCGCCTCCCTCGGCGAGCAGCCCGGGAAGCCGGAGACGAAGTACGGCACGAGGTACTGCTCCTTGCCCGCGCGCCGGCTCGCCTCGAGGAAGCGCCGCTCGAACTCCTCGAAGGCGCCGATCGCCGGCTTGCGCATCCGCGCGAGGACCCGCGGGGCGACGTGCTCCGGCGCGACCTTGAGGTGGCCGCCCGTGTGCGCCGCCGCGACGGCGTCGACGAACCGCGGATCCGCGAGCGCGAGGTCGTGGCGGATGCCGCTCGCCAGCAGCACGCGCTTCACCCCCGGCAGCGCGCGGAGATCGTCGAGCAGATCGAGCAGCGGGCCGTGGTCCCTCGAGAGGTTCCCGCAGATCTCCGGGTGCAGGCAGGAGGGGCGCTCGCAGCGCAGGCACGGGCGCTCGTCGCGGGGCCGGGCCGAGTAGGCGTTCG
The DNA here is from genome assembly GCA_023229365.1 of Pseudomonadota bacterium. Classification (NCBI taxonomy): domain Bacteria; kingdom Pseudomonadati; phylum Pseudomonadota; species Pseudomonadota bacterium. The sequence goes on from JALNZK010000024.1 coordinate 18,884, forward strand.
CGGTCGGCCCGCCGACGTCCGTGATCGTTCCGCGGAAACGATCGCGCCGCGCGAGCTCGCGGATCTCTGCCTCGATGGAGCCTCCGCTCCGCGCGACGACGGCCCGCCCCTGGTGCGCGGCGAGGGCGCAGAAGCTGCAGCCGCCCGGACAGCCGCGGTGCGAGACGACCGACCAGCGCACGGTCTCGAGCGCCGGGATCGGCTCCCGGTAGGCGGGGTGCGCCGTGCGGGAGAACGGCAGCTCGTAGGCCCGGTCGAGGTCGTCCGGCCGATAGCGCGCCGGCGGCTCGCACAGGACGAGCCCCTCCGGGTAGGCCTGCACGGTCCGCCCGAGGAAGCCGGGACCGGCGCAGCGCTCGAGGAGGGCGGCCTGTGCGACGAGCGACGACGGGCTCTCGATGAGCGCCGCGAAGGTCGGCAGCTCGACGTCCGCCGCGCCGATCGGCGGGTCGACGGAGGCTCGGACGATCCGCGCGGTGCCGGGGATGCCGAGCGGGCTCGTCCCGGCGGCGAGGCGCGCGGCGATCTCGACGGCCTGCCGCTCGCCCGGGCCGTAGACGAGGAGATCCGCCCGCGAGTCGACGAGGACGGAGCGCCGGATCGATCGGCTCAGGTAGTCGAAGTACGCGAAGCGGCGGCAGCTCGCCTCCACGCCGCCGAGGACGATCGGCAGCCCGGGGAACGCCTCGCGCACCCGGTTCGCGTACACGAGCGTCGCCAGGTCCGGCCGGCCCATGCCGGCGCCGCCCGGCGCGTAGGAGTCCGTGCGCCGGAGCCTTAAGTCGGCGGTCCTGTTGTTGAGCGTCGAGTCGACCGCGCCGGCCGTGATCCCGGCGAACAGCGCCGGTCGCCCGAGGGCGGCGAACGGCTCCTTGGAGCGCCAGTCGGGGCGCGCGACGATCCCGGTGCGGAACCCCGCGGCGACGAGGGCCCGCCCGACGGCCGCGGCGCCGTGGCTCGGGTGGTCGAAGTAGGCGTCGCCGGTCACGAGCAGCACGTCGATCTCGCGCCAGCCGAGGGAGTCCATCTCGGCACGAGACATGGGGAGGTGCGTGGGTTGGAGCGGCGCCACGAGGCGAAACATACCGCCTGGCGACGCATGGCGCGAGGATCCGGAAAAAAAATCATCGCCCGAGGTGCGCAAACCGTTGCGCGCCCATGAACGGAAATGGCATAAATCGCGCCGGGGGGATGGTTCTTGGGCGGTTCGTACTATCCCTGGACTTGAGTGATTCAGGGAGACAACGAAGGGAAGGGCGTCATGATCAAAGATGTCGATCGCGTTGGATCGTTCGGTCGCCTGATGCCGCGCTTGGCCGCAATCGCGACCTCTCTCGCGGCGCTGCTGCTCGCGCCCCTCGCGAACGCCAGCGAGGCCAACCTCAAGCTGCCGGACCTCACGAACACGGAAACCGCCATGACCTTCTTCGGCCTGTCGGGGCACGACCTCCTGATCTGGGGTATCGCGGTGTGCCTCGTCGGGTTCGCGTTCGGCATCTTCGTTTTCGTCAGCGTGAAGAAGCTGCCGGTGCACAAGTCGATGCTCGAGATGTCCGAGCTGATCTTCGAGACGTGCAAGACGTACCTGCTCCAGCAGGGCAAGTTCCTCCTGATGCTCGAGGTGCTCATCGGCGCGATCATCGTCGCGTACTTCGGCTTCGTGACGCCGGTCGAAGATCCGGCCACCAAGGAGGTGATCGGCCACGGGATGCCGTTCTCGAACGTCCTCGTCATCCTGGCGTTCAGCGTGGTCGGCATCCTCGGCTCGTACGGCGTGGCCTGGTTCGGCATCCGGATCAACACCTTCGCGAACAGCCGCACCGCCTTCGCCTCGCTCGCGGGCAAGGGCTACCCCTGCTACGGCATCCCGCTCAAGTCCGGCATGTCGATAGGCACGCTGCTCATCTCCACCGAGCTCATCATCATGCTCATCATCATGCTCTTCCTCCCGTCGGATCTCGCGGGGCCGTGCTTCATCGGCTTCGCCATCGGCGAGTCGCTCGGCGCGTCCGCCCTGCGCATCGCGGGCGGCATCTTCACCAAGATCGCGGACATCGGCTCCGACCTGATGAAGATCGTGTTCAAGGTGAAAGAGGACGACGCGCGCAACCCGGGCGTGATCGCGGACTGCACCGGCGACAACGCGGGCGACTCGGTCGGCCCGACCGCCGACGGTTTCGAGACGTACGGCGTCACCGGCGTGGCGCTCATCACCTTCATCATGCTCGCGGTCGCCGACGCACAGATCCAGGTCCAGCTGCTCGTCTGGATCTTCGCGATGCGCGTGGCGATGATCGCCACCTCCATCTTCAGCTACTTCCTGAACGACCTGCTGATCGCCCGGCCCAGGTACGGCAACGCCGTGAAGTTCAACTACGAGGTGCCGCTCACCACGCTCGTCTTCATCACGTCGATAGTCTCCATCGGCGTCACCTTCCTCCTGTCGTACCTGCTCATCGGCCCGGGCAACGCGGAGTTCCCGGCGATCAAGGGCAACGGCGACCTGTGGTGGCAGCTGTCGCTGATCATCTCCTGCGGCACGGCCGCCGGCGCCCTCATCCCCGAGATGGTCAAGGTGTTCACCTCCGTGCACTCCAAGCACGTCCAGGAGGTCGTCAACTCCTCCAAGGAGGGCGGCGCGTCGCTCAACATCCTCTCCGGCCTCGTGGCCGGCAACTTCTCCGGCTATTGGCTCGGCATGGTGATAGTCGCCCTGATGGCGGTCGCGTACCTCGTCAGCGGCATGGGGCTCGACGCCGCGCTCTCCGGCGACCCCATCATCGGCAGCACGATGGCCGCGGTGTTCGCGTTCGGCCTCGTGGCGTTCGGCTTCCTGGGCATGGGCCCGGTCACGATCGCGGTCGACTCCTACGGACCGGTGACCGACAACGCCCAGTCGATCTACGAGCTCTCCCTCATCGAGACGCAGCCCAACAGCAAGGAGGAGCTCAAGAAGACCTACGGGTTCGACGTCAACTTCGAGATCGCCAAGGAGCTGCTCGAGGAGAACGACGGCGCGGGCAACACGTTCAAGGCCACGGCCAAGCCCGTGCTCATCGGCACCGCGGTCGTCGGCGCCACGACGATGATCTTCTCCATCATCATGGCGCTGACCGAGGGGCTCACGGACACGGCGGCGGTGATGAAGCTGTCGCTCACCTACGCGCCGTTCGTGCTCGGCCTCGTCACCGGCGGCGCCATGATCTACTGGTTCACCGGCGCCTCCATCCAGGCGGTCGTCGCGGGCGCCTACAAGGCGGTCGAGTTCATCAAGCGCAACATGAAGCTGGACGGCGCCGAGAAGGCGTCGACCGAGGACAGCAAGAAGGTCGTCGCGATCTGCACGCAGTACGCGCAGAAGGGGATGTGGAACATCTTCCTCGCCGTGTTCTTCGCCACGCTCGCCTTCGCGTGCGTGGAGCCGTACTTCTTCATCGGGTACCTGATCGCGATCGCCATCTTCGGCCTCTACCAGGCCGTGTTCATGGCGAACGCGGGCGGCGCGTGGGACAACGCCAAGAAGATCGTCGAGACGAGCAAGGAGCTCGCGGCCGAGGGCAACGGCAAGGGCTCGGCGCTGCACGAGGCGAGCGTGGTCGGCGACACGGTCGGCGATCCCTACAAGGACACGAGCTCCGTCGCGCTCAACCCGATCATCAAGTTCACGACGCTGTTCGGCCTGCTCGCGGTCGAGATGGCGGTCGGGCTGAACGACGCCGGGCGGAGCAACCTGACGACCGGCCTCGCGGCCGTCTTCTTCGTGATCTCCGCGGTCTTCGTGTGGCGCTCGTTCTACACGATGCGCATCAAGTCGATGAAGTCGGAGTAAAACGAAGAGTAGGACAACTGGGACTACCGGGACAGGTAGGACCGGTGACGCGCATTCCCACCTGTCCCACAGGTCTCCGCTGTCCCACTTCTGTCATTGTCCCACATGCAGCTTCGCCCCCTCGACAATCCTTGAGACCAGCTGCGGGAACTCGATCCCCGCGTGCTTCGCGATCTCGGGCAGGAGGCTCATGTTGGTCATCCCGGGGATGGTGTTCACCTCGAGCACGACGGGCGGCGCGCCCTCCGGCGAGATGAGGTCCACCCGCGCGGCGCCGGCGCATCCGAGCGCCGCGTAGGCCGCGACGGCCGCGGCCTCGACCGGGGCGACCCGCGATCGCGGCACCCGCGGCGGGACGTGGTGCGAGGATCCGCCCGGGCCGTACTTCGCCTCGTAGTCGTAGAACTCGGCGTGCGGCTCGATCTCGACGCTGCCGAGCACGGCGCCGTCCAGGATCGCCGTGTTGATCTCGATCCCCGCGATGTACGTTTCGATCACCGCGCGATCGGCGCAGCGCCACGCGCTCTCGAGCGCCGCCGGGTACTCGCCGAGGTCGTGGACGATCGTGACCCCGACCGACGAGCCCTCGGTCGCGGGCTTGACCACTACCGGCAAGGCGAGCCCCTTCGGCAGCTCGGGCGCGCTGCCGCGCCTGAGGATTGCGCCCTTCGCGACCGGCACGCCCGCTGCGGCGAGCAGCTCCCGCGTGCGCTCCTTGTCCATGGCGAGCGCCGAGGCGAGAGGAGGGGAGCCGGTGTACGGGATGCCCATCACCTCGAGCATCCCCTGCACCGTGCCGTCCTCGCCCCACCGCCCGTGCAGGGCGATGAACACCGCGTCGACGCGGGCGGCCCGGATCTGGGCGGGAAGCTCGCGCGTCGCGTCGATCCGGACGACCGTGTAGCCCGACGCCTCGAGCCCGTCGGCGACCGCCGCGCCGCTGTTCAGGGAAACCCCGCCCTCCGCGGACCAGCCGCCCATGATCACGCCCACCCGACTGTACTTCATGGAACCCTCCGCCGCGCCGCGGGAGGCGCGCGCATCCCGAATGTACAGAACGGATGGCCGCGAGGTCCAAATTCCGGCCCCCGGGTATCCATCGGCCCCGATTTCTGGTAGCACGCTCCGATGAAGACGAACGCGCGGACCGTCGCCCTCGGCGTCGCCCTCTTCTCCGCGTCGATCCTCGGCTACGAGCTGACGCAGATCCGCGTCTTCGCCTATACGCTGCACCCCGTCATCGCGTTCACCGCGATCGCCATCGCCATGCTCGGGTTCGGGATCGGCGCGACGCTGCTCGCCCTCAGGCCCGCGCTCGCCGAACGCGGCGGGGACGACCTGCTCCTGCGGCTGGCGGCCGGCTTCGGGCTGTCGATCGTCGCCGTGAACCTGTGGTTCGCGCGCGTCTCGACGCGGATCATCGAGCCTGCGACGTTCTCCGTCGACGTCGGCTGGACCGCTGCGGTGATGCTGCCCGCGATCGTGCCGTACTGCCTCGCCGGGCTCGCCGTCGCGACGGTGCTCCATCTGCACGTGCGGCACATCGGGAAGATCTACTTCTGGAACCTCCTCGGCTCGGCGGTCGGCGCGGTCGGGATGATCCTCCTGCTTCGCCCGCTGGGCGGGACGGCGCTGATGCTCGTCTTCGCCGCGGTCGCCGCGCTCTCGGGCTGGCTGCTCGCCCCGGGCTCGAGGCGTTCGTGGCGGATCGCCTCGGTGATCCTCGCGGTCGTATTCGGCGCCGCCGTGCCGCTCGCCGCGTCGATCTTCCCGCTCTCGCCCGACGTCACGGGCTACAACGCGCAGTTCGAGCGCTGGGAGCGGAAGCAGGGCTACGGCGCGCCGATCCGGGAGCTCGACGAGTGGGACCCGGTCGGCCGGCTCGAGGTGCTGCGGCACGAGCGCAGGACGATCCAGGTGCCCGAGGAGATCGAGTTCCGGGTGATCACGGTCGACGGCGGCGCCATGACGCTCCTGCTCGGGGAGCCGGCGGGCGGGGCTCGGTTCGGGCAGGCGCTGTTCGGCGACAGCATCTACGGCATCGCCTATCAGCTGCTCGAGCGCCCGGACGTGCTCGTCATCGGCGTGGGCGGCGGCACGGACGTCGAGGCGGCGCTCCACGCAGGCGCCCGCTCGGTGACGGGAGTCGAGATCTCGCTGAGCACGGTGCGCGCCGTGAACGGGAAGTACGCCGACTTCGCGGGCTGGCCGAAGAACCCGGCGGTGAGGCTCGTGCACGCGGACGGGCGCAGCTTCGCCAAGAGCACGGGCGATAGGTTCGATCTCGTGCAGATGAGCGGCGTGGACACGGTGACCTCCCACGCGTCGGGGTCGATGGTCACCGTCGAGGACTACCTCTACACGGTCGAGGCGTTCCGGGACTTCGTCGGCCTCCTGCGGCCGGGCGGCTACCTGTCGGTCGTCCGCTTCGGCGACGAGGCGATGAACCTCTCGCACATCGCGATCGAGGCGCTCCGGCTCGCCGGGATCGAACGGCCGGAGTCGTGCGTCGCCGCGTTCCGGCAGAACCGGCTCTCCGGCGTGCTCGTGAAGCGGACGCCCTTCACGGCGGGCGACGTCGCGGCGCTGCGGCGCTTCGAGGCGCGCTCGGGGAACGCCGCGCTCAGCATCCCGCACTACGACCTGGTCGGCCTCCGGCTCGGCGATCCTCTGCAACTCCTGCAACCGCGCGGGGCGATCGACGCGCCGCGCTACAGGTTCTTCTTCGACGCGGCCGCCGAGGGCAGGGAGGACGAGGTCGCGGCGTCGAAGCTCGGCTCGACGTTCATCGTGCCGACGGACGATCAGCCATACTACATGATGGGCGCCTGGCTGTCCTCGATGCGCCACGAGGGGGTGGCGCACCCCGCCCTCAAGCTGCTCGTCGCGTCCTCGATCATCGTCGCCGCGGCCGCGCTCGTCCTGATCCTGATCCCCGTGTTCCCGCTCGTCCGGGCCGCCGCAGGGAGGCGCCGGGCGCTCGTCGCCACGAGCGTCTATTTCTTCGGGCTCGGCGCCGGGTTCATGCTCCTCGAGGTCGGCCTGATCCACCAGGCGATGGTGTTCGTCGGCACGCCGGGCGCCTCGGTCGCGGTCGTGATGTCGTCGATCATGGTGTCGTCGGGGCTCGGGAGCCGCTTCGTCGACGGCCTGTCCTGGCCGGCACCGCGGCGGCTCCTCGTCGCGCTCGCCGGGCTCGTCGCGGCGGGGTTGGGCTACAGGCTCGGGGCCGCGTCGGCGTTCGACGTCCTGTTCTCCCTGCCGATCCCCGGACGGTGCGTCGTCGCCGCGATCCTGATAGCGCCGGTCGGCTTCTTCATGGGCTGGTTCTTCCCGACCGGCCTGCGCGTCGCGGGAGTGACCTCCTCGCGGCTCGTGCCGTGGGCGATCGCGATCAACGGGTTCGCCTCGGTGATAGGCTCGCTGTGCACGTTCTTCCTCGGGATCGCGCTGGGATTCGGCGGCGTGTTCGCGATCGCCATGGCGCTGTACGTCGTCGCCGTCGTGGGCTACCTGCCGCTCGCGCGCTGGCAGGGTCCGCAGGGGGCGGGGGTCAGTCCACGGACGGGATCGTGATGTTGGCCGAGACGAGGTAGTTGTCGACGAAGTTCGCGTTGTCGTAGTCGATGGTCGCGGACGTCGGGGACGAGACGTAGGTGTCGACTGAAGTGCGCCAGGTCTCGGAGGACTCGTCGGCCGCGCCGTCGACCTGTGTCCAACCGGTCCCCGCCAGGGTGCCGAGGCTCGTGCAGTTGTCGAACCCGTAGCTCCACACGCAGACCGGCTCCGACGCGGTCGCGTCGGTCGTGATGCACAGGTCCTCGAGGTACCACTTGTCCGCGTTCTGGCCGGTGTAGCGGAACGCGACCCGGAACATGTCGCCGGCTCCGAGACCGGTCAGGGGGACGGGGTACCCCTGGAACCAGGTGGAGTCGGTCTCTCCCGAGATGTCCATGTCGGTGGCGTCCGCCACCACGGTCCAAGACGAGCTGTCCTCCGGGGTCGTGGAGCCCGTGGGGCCGACCAACACTTCGTGCCCGGCGTAGTCGTCGCAGTACCAGCAACGCTCGGTGGCGACTAGGTAGTAGTCCACGTCGGTATCCGTGTCGGTGTCGGTGTCGGTGTCGGAGTCGGTGTCGGAGTCGGTGTCGGTGTCGGTATCGGTGTCGGTATCGGTGTCGGTATCGGAATCGGTGTCGGTGTCGGTGTCGGAATCGGTGTCGGAGTCGGTGTCGGAGTCGGTGTCGGAGTCGGTATCGGAATCGGTGTCGGAGTCGGTGTCGGAGTCGGTATCGGAGTCGGAATCCGTGTCCGTGTCCGTGTCGGTTCCCCCGAACACCGGCACGCTGTCCCCGCACGATGAGAGCGCGGTCGCCGCGACGAATGCGCCGAGGATTACGAGAACGCCGAACCCGTGCTGTGCCAAGGTCTCAATGTATCGCGTCATGAGTACCCCCGTCTTCGTTCGTTGGTTTCCTTCGACAATCATGCCTAAAAACGGTGCGAGCGGCCACATGGAAACGATCCGTCCATTCATCCTACTCGGATGCGGGCGGCGCGGTGATCGACTTCATGTCCCGGCCGGCGGCGCGCAGAAGGGCGAGCAACGCGATCTGGGCCTTGAGCCGCGTCGTGATGAGGTTCACGTTCGTCGCCGACAGCGTGCGCCGGGCGTCGGTGACGACGAGCGAGGTGCCGGTGCCCGCCTCGTAGGACGCCTCGATGAGCGTGAGGGCCTCGCGGGCGAGCGCGACCTGCCGCTCCGCGATCGCGTTGGCCGACAGCGCGGAAAGGTACTCGCGGCGCGCCGTGCGGAGCTCGGTGCCCAGCTGCCTCGCCTTGTCCTCCTCCTCGATCATCGCCTGCTTCAGGGTCGCGCGCTTGTAGTCGAGATCCCCGTACCGGAAGTGGTTGTAGATCGGCAGGCTCAGCGTGAAGACCAGCGCCCAGCGGGAGCGGTCGTCGGATCCCATGTCGCCCGGCTTCGTGAACTGGTACTGGAGCTGCCACCCCACGTCCAGGGTCGGCAGGAACTGCATCCACGACGCGTCGAGCTGCTTCTCCATGGCGCCGATAATCGCCCGCTTCGCCGCGAGATCGGTTCGAGCGGCGGACGCCCGCTCCACGAGCTTCGCGTCGTCTCCCTCGGGCGCGGGCGCGAGCCCCGCCTCGACCGGCAGCGGCAGATCCTCGCAGCCCGTGAGCTGCGCGATCGTGTCCCGCGCGTTGTCGAACGAGTAGTGCGCCATCAGGAGATCCTGGCGCGCCGACTCGAGCTCGGTCTCGGCGCGGATGACGTCGATCCGGAGCCCGGTTCCCGCCTCGTAGCGCGCCCGCGCGACGTCGAGGTGGTGCTGCGACGAGCGGATCTGCTCCTCGTAGAGGCCGATCAACGACCGGGTCATCATCGCGACGTAGAACGCCTGGGACACGCCGAGCAGCAGCAGCTGCCGGCCGTCCTCGATCGCGAGCCGGGCCGCCTCGACGCCCTTCTTCGCCGCGCCGATCGTGAACCACGACTGCGCGTTGATGAGCGCCATGCCCGCCTCGAGCACCCCCGAGAGGCTCTGCTGCGGCGAGATCACGGTGTCCTGCATGTCGGTGGCGCCCATCATGGCCAAGAGATCCGGCGGCAGGCTGTCGGCGAAGTTGAAGCTGTCCTCGTGATCGCGGTGCATCAGCGTCAGCTTGGCCTGCAGGCCCGGCAGCACGAGCGCGTACGCCTGCTTGAGCTGCGCCTCGGCCTTCTCGACCTCCAGGCGCGCCGCCTCGATCGTGAGGTTGCGCTTGTCGGCGAGCCGCAGCGCCTCGTCGAGCGTCATCTCCGGCCCCGGCGTCGTCGGCGGCATGTCGATGATCAAGGGGGCTGGCGCCTGCGGGGGCGCCGGCACCGTGGCGTCGCCGTCCTGAGCCCCGGCGCGCGCGCCGAACGCGAGGAGCACGGCGAAGAGGATGGCGGAAGCGGTTCGGGCACGGGTGCGTGTCATGTCGTCCTCCAAGACGCCCACACCCTACCTCGACTCGCGGCGGTTTTCCATCCGCGAAAGCGGCCGTCGGATCACAGGCGCCAGATCGGCCCCAGATCCACGAGCAGCGCGATCCCGCGCCCCGGCCCGTTGACCGACGACCCGTGGCACCTGTACGCCGCGTCGAACGCGTTCTCGAACGCCAGCGACACGAGCAGCAGATCCCGCAGCCGGTAGCTCGCGCGCAGGTCGAGCACGGCGAAGCCGGGCGTCCCGCCCGCGGGGATCCGCGGATCCGAGAGATCGGAGATCGTCAGGCCGTGGTGGCCCAGTCGACGTCGACGAGATCGGCACCACCCTCCATGGCGGCGTCCCGGTAGTCCAGAGTCGCGCAGCCGAGCTCGACGAGCTTCTGCCGTTCGAGGATCGCCATGCCCCGCAGGAGCGCGAAGTCGAGCTGCGCGATGGCGAGCGCCTGCGTGTCGGGGTCGGCCGCGGGCACGAGCGCCGCGAAACCGAGGAATGCCGTCGTCGTGAGCCGCATCGATTTCCTTCCGGGCAAGGGCCAATCCGAGCGGGATGCGTCGGAGATTACCACCGAATCGTCCGTCCGGTGATACAATAGAAGCCCACTGGGGATCGTGCAGGGGAGGTACGGCATGGAGATCGTATTGCGAATCTGTCTCGTGATTGCGGCGACCGCGTTCGCCTGCGCCGGGTGCGAGGGCGCGGGTGAAGCCCGGGAGGGATCGGACGCCGACACGGACGGCGACACCGACAGTGACAGCGACAGCGACAGCGACACCGACGCGGACACCGACGCCGACACCGACCCGGGCAGCTACGGGACGATCCAGGGCGTGGTGCTCGCGCCGAACGGCGACTTCCCCGTGTCCGGGGCGCTCGTGTACGTCACGAGCGGCGACGCGGTGCCGATCGAGGACAACGCGTACTGCTACGAGTGCGACGACATGACGGGCAAGAAGTGGACCCTGTCCGGCGCAGACGGGAGCTGGTCCATCACGGGCGCGCCCGCCGGCACGCGCAACCTCGTCACGCGCAAGGGGTTCTTCCAGCGCCAGCGCGAGATCGAGATCGTCGCCGACACCGTGACCGACATCCCGGCGGAGACGACGACGCTCCCGTCCGCGGACGGAGGGGAGGGCCTCGACGTCATCCCGAACTACGCGGTGCTGCTCAACACCTGGGATCAGCAGCACAACCTGCTCGCGAAGCTGGGCCTCGGCGAGCTCGACGGCTCGGGGAACCTCCTGTACGGCACGGAGCAGTTCGACATCTTCAACGACGACGAGTCGACGGGGACCTACGCGTGGTCGTCCGCGCTGTTCGCGGATCAGGGCACGCTGGACCACTACCACATGGTGTTCTTCCCGTGCACGTCCTCGTACAACGGCGTCGCCTTCGTCAACAACCACGCGACGATGCTGCAGGCGTACGTCAACGCCGGCGGCAAGATGTACAGCTCGTGCTGCACCGCGCTGTGGAACGTCGCCCCGTTCCCGGGCTACATCGACTACTACGGCGACGACTCCCCGGATCAGTTCGACATCGGCCGCATCACGAGCTCCGCGTACTCCACCACCGGCGAGACGCTCGATCCGGAGATGGCGGCGTGGCTCGAGATCGTGTCCGTGAGCGATGCGTCGAGCGTGCCGTTCAACAACGGCTACGTGAAGATCGACGGCTTGAACGACGTCGACGACGGGCACGGGCTCGAGGACGACGGCTTCTGGGTCAAGCCCAAGCAGTGGATCGTCGACAACGGCTCGTACCCCGGATCGCCGCTCATCGTCACGTACAACTGGGACTGCGGGAAGGTGTTCTACTCCGTGTACGAGACCTCCCACGACTCGGGGACGGCGATCTCGCCGCAGGAGTACGTCCTCCTCTACGTCATCCTCGAGGTCGGGGTCTGCGAGGGCGAGTACGAGGAGCCGGAGTAGGCGCCGAGCGTCGCGCGGACCGTCTGCGCGAGCGACAAGAACGTGAACGGTTTGCGGAGGTAGCCCGCGACGCCGTGCCTGTCCAGGCTCACCGCGCTCGTCCCGTCCATGTAGCCCGACGTGATGACGACCGGGACTCGGACGCCGCGCTCCCGCATCAGCTCGAGCGTCCGCACGCCGTCCATCTCGGGCATGACGACGTCGAGCAGCACGAGATCGAAGCGGGCCTCCGGCTCCGCCAGCCGCGCGAGGGCGGTCGCGCCGTCCGGGCAGCACGTGACCTCGTAGCCGAGCTCCGTGAGCATGTCGTGGATGGTGGTGCGCAGCATCTCGTCGTCGTCGACGACGAGCACGCGGCCTTTGCCGCGGGGCAGGTGCGGATCCTCGGGCTCCGCCGGGAGGAGGCTGGCGCGCGCCCGCGTGAGGAACATCTTGAACAGCGAGCCGCGCCCGACCTCCGACTTCACCGTGACGAAGCCGCCGTGCTGGCGCGCGATGTTGTAGACCATCGAGAGGCCGAGCCCGGTCCCCTCGCCGGGCGGCTTCGTCGTGAAGAACGGATCGAAGATCTTCTCGAGCACCGCCTCGTCCATGCCGATGCCGTCGTCCTCGACCTCGATGCAGCAGTAGTCCTCTTCGTGTTCGACGCTCGGCTGGCGCTCGAGCGCCACCTCGGCCGGTTCGGCGTCGCGGACGCGGATGATCAGGGCCCCGCGCGACGACATCGCGTCCCGGGCGTTGATGCACAGGTTGAGCAGTGCCTGGGTCAGCGACGTGGCGTCGCCTCGGACGATGAGCGGCGCGTCGGTCTCGATGACCGAGATCTCGACCCCCGCGCCGAAGGTGTTGCGGCAGAGGTTCGCGACGTCCCGGGCGAGCGTGTTCAGGTCGAGCGGCGCCGTCTCGACGATCGATGTCCGCGAGAACGTGAGCAGACGCTTGACGACCATGCGGGCGTTCTCGCCGCACTCCTGGACGACGGCCAGCTGTTGCGCGAGCTTCTCCCGGGTCGCCCCGGGATCGAGCTTCGTGATGAGGCGCTCCGCCAGCGAGGTCGATCCGATGATGCTGCCGAGGATGTTGTTGAAGTCGTGGGCCAGGCCGCCCGCGAGGCGCCCGATGGTCTCCATCTTCTGCGACTGGGCGAGCTGCCGCTCGAGGTGGACCTGTTCCGCCACGTCCCGCACGCTCATCGCGAACGCCTCCGTGCCCTGGTACTCGACCGGCGCCGCGACGGTCCGCACCGGGGTGGCGCTGCCGTCGGCGCGGAGCAGCGACGTCGGGCTGTCGAGCATGTCGCCCGGCGCGTGGGACGGGCGCTGCGTCTGCGCGTCGACGCGCAGGAAGTCGGCGACCTTGCGGCCGACGACTGGCAGCTGGGGATCCCCGGCCATCTCGACGAACCGCTTGTTGACGGCCAGGATCGTCGTGTTCCTCGAGACGATCACGATACCGTCCGGGACGTGCTCGAAGAGATCGTGGTAGTGGCGCTCGGAGACGCGCAGCTCGCGCGTCACGTGGCCGATGATCCAGCCCACGACCGCGAGGCACAGCGCGATCGCGATCTCGTCGATGAACGTGATCTCGATGGGGGTGCTCCCGAGGAAGGCGAGCAGGTAGCCGCTCGGGAGGTAGAGGCGGAAGCAGACGGCGGACAGGGCGAGGTGGACCGCCGCGGATCCGATGCCGGCGAACAGCACGAGCTTCCGGCTCTTCCTGAGCGCCGCGAGGCCGAGCATGACGAAGTAGAGGGTCGTGATCGGGCCGTTGACGAAGTTCAAGGGCAGCACCGCGATGAACGCGATCTGCATGAGCGTCACGAACAGGATGTCGACCGCGGTCGAGAAGAACGAGAGCCAGGGGCGGTACCAGCCCTTCGAGATGACGAGGAGGTACACGGCGCTCATCGCGGCCCAGGTGATGATGCCCGTCCCGCTGAGAAACAGCGGCGTCCACACGGCCTCGGACGTCGTGCCGAAGTAGGTCAGGACGATCGGCAGCGAGATGCTGGCGATGACCAGCCGCACCAGGGACACGAGGCGCTCGCCGTCCTTGAGGGGCGCGTCGGTCGACGCCTGCTTGAACCAGGACCTGCGTTTCGGGTGGACGCTCAAGATGCTCTCTCCTCCGCCGCCCGCGCGGCAGGCGCGACCTCTGCGGCGTCGGACCGCGGCAGGTAGAGCCGGAAGAGGACGCCTTCTCCTCCTTTCGCGCTCACCTCGACGAAACCGTCGTGCCGGCGCGCGAGCTCATGGACGGCGGCGGTGGCGGGATCGCCAATCGAGCAGTCGTCCGCGACCGTCGCGCACAGGTAGCTGCGCCCCGGCGTCGCGTCGGGGTGGCTCGCGTAGAACGACCGGGTCGTCGGGGCGTCCTCTAAGCCCAGCGCGATGCGGCCGCCCAGGGGGGTCGAGTCGCCGGCGTTGAGGCAGACGCTCAGCAGCGCCTGCTTGAGGGCGCTCTCGTCGCCCCAGACGGTCGGCTCGCCCTCGGCCGCGCAGTCGAGCCGCAGCTCGATCGTGTCGCCGAAGGTCTTTCGGCAGAGGGTCGCCACGTCGGAGAGCACGCGCGCGAGCGACAGCCTCCGCGGCTCGGCGGCGGAGGTCCGCGTGAAGTCGAGCAGCTTCCTGACCACCTCGCGGGCGTCCCGCCCCCCGTTCTCGATCGCCTGGAAGTGCTTCACGAGCTTCTCGCGGTGCGGGGGCGCCAGGCGTTCGGAGACGCGCGTCGCGATGGACGCCGCGCCGAGGATGCCGCCGAGGATGTTGTTGAAGTCGTGAGCGAGCCCTCCGGCCAGGCGGCCGATCGTGTCGATGCTCCGATTCCGCGCGAGCTCCCGTTCGAGTCGCGAGTGTTCTGCGACGTCCCGGACGCTCAGCACCGTGCCCGTGCCTTCGGCGAGCGCGATCGGCGTGGACGCGATCCGGACCGGCGACGAGCTGCCGCCCGCCCGCCGCAGCGCGAGGCGCGGCTCGACGAGCGACGTCGACCGGCGCTCGCCGGCGCCGGGGATCGACTCCAGGAGCGCGTCCAGCTTCGTGCCGACCAGCGACGACGGGGCGGCGCCCGACATGGCGGCGAACGTGCGGTTGACCGTGGCGATCGTTCCGTTCGGGCGCGTGATGACGATGCCGTCCGGGATCGCCTCGAACAGCTCGTGGTAGTGGCGCTCCGAGTTGCGCAGGCTGCGCGCGACGTACGCGACGAGCCACCCGACGACGACCATGCTGATCGCCCTGGCCATCTGATCGGTAAAGTTGATCCCCGTGACGACGCTGCCGTCGACGACCAAGTAGTGAGTGCCGCTCGGGACCGAACCCGCGAACAGGAGTCCGGTGATGAGGACGTAGGCGAGCGCCGAGGCGATTGCGACGACCACGACGAGCGCCGGCCCGCGGCGAAGCGCGGCGAGCGTGATGTCCAGGAAGAACAGCGCCGCGAGGACGCCGCTCGTGAAGTTGTGATTCAGCGACGCCATGAGAGTGAAGGGCATGGCACAGGAGAGCGCGACGTCCGCGCCGCCGGACAGGTAGGACAGCCACGGCTTGTACGCCCCGACGTGGACGAGGTGCAGCGTAAGCGCGCTGATCGACAACCAAGCGATCACGACGGCCATCGGGCCCAGGCCGGCGGCGGTGTCGCCCGGGTTCGCGACGATGGCGGCGAAGACGAGCGCGGAGCCGACGGCCCCCATGGCGAGCCGGACGCGGGAGGCCTGCCGCTCCCCCTCGAGCGTGGGCGTGTTGGCGCGGGGCTCCGTGCGGCGCGCCGCCGCGTGGTGCGGGGTCGTGCTCATGAACGCGAGGGAAGTCTAGTTTGAGTTCGCCGGGTCGTCCAGCGACACGGGTGCGCGCGTTCGCGACGCGAACCCGCAGCGCGCCGTCCAGTCCGCCGCGTGCGCCCGCTGGCCCTCGCGCAGGGCGGCGTCCGCCGAGAGCGCGGCGAAGACGGCGCGGGCCTCCTCGAGGCGGCCGAGATGGAAGAGCGCGCGGCCGCGCAGCGTGCCAGCCGCGAAGACGACCTCCTTCGAAGTGGCGGCGAGGCCGTGGCGCTCGGCGGCGTCGAGCCACTCGATGGTGCCCTCCCTGTCGCGGAGCCTCGCGTGCTGGCGCGCGGCGAGGTGGTCGAGCCAGGGATCCCCGGCGCCCGCGGCGAGCTCACCGATGCGCAGCGCAGCCAGCGCGTCCGGGCTGCCGTGCGCCGCGGGCTCGGCGGCGAGCGCGTCCAGGATGGGCGCGACCGCGCCGCCGGCGTCCATCCGGCACAGGTGCGCCTTGACCTGCAGGCGCCTGCGGAGGTCGTCCGACGGCGCGCCCGGCACGAGCGCCGCGTACCGCTCGGCGGCGGCGGGGCAGCGCCCGCCCTCGGCGTCCAGGTCCACGAGCACCTCGGCGATCCTGTCGCGCTGCGCGGACCCGAGCTGCCCGGAGGAGAGGAGCTCCCGGCCCATGGCGACGACGGCGCCCCTCCTGCGCGACGCCGCGAGCGCGGCGAACAGATCGAGGCGCGCCAGGGTGGAGTCCCCGGATCTCAGGAGCGCCGTCTCGAGCGTCTCGATCGCGCGGTCCAAGCGGCCCTCGGAGGCGAGCTCGGCGGCCGCCGCGTTCAGGCGCGCGACTTCGTGTACGCACGTCGACCCGATCACCGATGGCCTGTCGAACCGCATCCGTGCGGCCGCGAGATCCCGAGGCTCGAGGTCGACCGTGTCGAGGAACGCATGCCAGCGCCGCTCCAGCGCGCCGAGATCGTGCCCGGTCGCCGCCTCGAAGGCCGCGCCGCCGTAGATCCTCCGCAGGGCGGCCGCGCCGTGCTCCGCGCGGAGCCAGCGCACGAAGGAGCCGGCGGCGGTGTACGCGGTGGACGCCGCGAGGTCGAAGAAGTCGAGCCCCATGGTGCGCGCGAGCGGCGGCAGGAGATCGAGGCGCCTCATCGCGGCGGCCCACTGGTGGGTCGTCAGCTCCCCCCGCGGCCCCTCCGCGGCGACGGCGTAGCCCTCGACGAGCCCGGGGCTCGGCACGATCCCGAAGGCGTCGCCGGCGAGCGCGAACGGGCCGCGGCCGAACGAGGCGGCGACGGCGTGTGCCAGCTCGTGGCGGAGCACCTCGTGCGGGACCTCGTCCACGACGACGTACACCTCGCCGCGCCAGGGCTTCGTCACGTTCGTCCGCGCGGCCCCCATCGCGCGCCCCTTGTCCGCGGCGGTCGCGAAGAAGAAGACCGAGATCCGCCGGCGCTCGCCGGTCTCGAAGAACGCTTCGACCTCCGCGAGCGAGAACGCCGCGTCGTCCGAGCTCTCCCGGGCGATCTCGGGGTCGATCCCGTCGGGGAAATAGAGATCGAGCCCGTCCCTCGAGACGCGCGTCGGGAGCTCCCGCTCGAGATCACAGCGGCGCGCCGCGTGCCCGAGCGGCGGACCCGCGAGGTGGGCCCCGATCGCCGCGAGGAGGAGCGCCGCAGCCGCGATCGCCGCCTTGCGCCCGCTCCCGACGAGCGTCGGCTTGAGGAGCAGGGCCCCCCTGTCGAGCGCCGCGGCGGAGATGGCGAGGATCGCCGCGACGTCCAGCAGGGTGACGACGCGGTAGGTCACGAGGCCGCGCCGCACCTCCAGCAGCGTGTCGTACAGCACGCCGGGAAACCAGCCGAAGAACGGCCCGTACAGGAACACGGCGGGGGTCGCGTAGAACTCGATGCCGGCGGCGAGGAGGCTCGCGAGCCACACGCAGAACCAGGCCGCCGCGGCGCTCCGGGCACGCCGGAAGGACGCCCCTATGGCGAGCCCGCAGGCGGCGGCCGCGGCGACCGAGATCACCGGGAGCAGCACGAAGAAGAGCGCACCCTCGGCGAGGTTGCACGGCGGCACGCGCGCCGCGTTGAGCAGCGAGAGCGCGAGGGGAGCCGCGAGCAGGGACATCCCCGCCGCGAGCGCCCTGCCGTAGAGCGCCGGGATCGCGGGCCCCGGCTCGAGGGGGGGCGCCTTCCCGCCGCGGATGCGCGGCGCGACCGTGGTCGCCACGTGCCCGGCGCCGAGGGACGCGAGGAGGGCCGTCGCGAGGGAGAGCTCGTAGCCGAGCGTCTCGAGCAGCGGCACGAAGCACGCGACGGCGCCGAGGACCGCGCTCGCGGCGAGCCAGAAAGCGAGGGCAGGCCACGCGGTGATTCGCGCGCGGAGTCTCGTTGCGAGCATGGCGCGTTCACTATACACTCGACGTCATGAGAATGGCATGGGTGTGCGCGCCTTTAGCGGTCCTCGCCGCAGCGCTCGCCGTGGGCGAGGCCGCCGCGGACCCCACGAACTACCAGCGCTACGTCATCGGCGAGCGCGCGCTCGGGATGGCCGGCGCACAGACCGCGGCCGTGAACGACCCGATGGCCAACCTCTACAACCCCGCGGCGATGGTCTTCACAACGTCGACGATGGTCTCGGCGAGCAAGTGCCTCTACAGCCTGGACTCTCGGGAGGTGAAGGACGGCTTCGTCCCGGCGTCCAGCTGGTACGGCGGCGGCGCGTCCGACGCGGTGACCCTCTCGCAGAAGAACGACCTCACCCTGCCGTCGACGCTTGCGCTCTCGACCAAGTTCGGCCCGCGGCTCAAGGAGAGCAAGTCGCAGCGCCACGCGATCGGCGTCGCGATCCTCGTGCCGAACCAGGACAAGTTCACGCTGCGGGGGAGGTGGCGCGGAGACGAGGGCGTACAGGACAAGGAGACGTACGCCCTGTCCGAGTCGTTCACGCAGGTCTGGATGGGCCTCTCGTACGCCTTCCGCGCCGTCGACGAGCTCGGGCTCGGCGTGTCCGCGTTCCTGCAGACGACCTCCTTCGAGAGGAGCATGACCCAGACGCGCTACGGCGCCATCGAGGAGTGCACGCTCCTCGACTGCGGCTTCATGCAGTTCACCGAGTCGGACCTCTCGATCAACACGGTCGCGCTCCTGTTCCGGGTCGGCGCGCTGTGGGAGCCGCACCCGAACTGGCGGTTCGGCCTGACGGTGTCCGCGCCGTCGATCCTGATCCCGGACCTGAAGCTGTTCACGACGAAGGGCGAGCTGTCCCAGACCTACGGCGAGGCGTGGGCCGACGGCACGGCGACCGATCGGATCGTGTACTTCAGCGACTCCTACAAACTGAAGGTCAAGCTCCAGGAGCCGATGTCGTTTCGCCTCGGCGCGGCGTACCTGTGGCGCAACATGTTCGCCGTGGACTTCGACGTGTCCCTGTACCTGCCGGTGACCTACCGCCGCATCGGCGGCGATCCGGTCATGGATCGCCGTTGCCCCGAGGGGGCCGAGGCGTGCGACGACCCCACCGCCCCGGTCGTGGACGAGACCGCCAGCCCGTACTGGTTCGATCCCGGAATCCTCAAGAGCATCGAGCGGCGCGCGGTGGTGAACTTCAACCTCGGGTGGGAGCTGATCATCGACAAGATGTGGACGATCCGCAACGGCGTGTTCACGGACCTCTCGTCCGCGCCGCCGGTCGTCGCCGGGGATCGCCCGCAGCAGACGCGGGTGAACCGCTACGGCGCCGCGCTCGCGCTCGGCTTCAGGTACAAGGGGTACGATATCTCGGTCGGCGTGACCGGAAGCCTCGGGAAGGGGTACGCGTCCGTGCAGAACCTCCACGAGACGCTTCCCTGGCAGCCGGCGGCGGTGTCCGAGCGGGCGATGTACGTGTTCATCGCCGGGGTCACCTCGGCCGCGGTCAAGGGGTCGAAGACCGTCGTGAAGAAGGCGCAGGAGAAGATCGAGGAGATGGAGGAGGCCGAGGAGGCCGAAGAAGACGAGCTGACCGTCGAGGACGAAGGCGAGGAGACCGAGGGCTGAGGCGGCAGACAAATTACTTGAATATCGGGCCGATACCCGAGTCCATAGAGACAGATTATTCCACTGGCCGAGAGAAGGAGGGTGAAACCATGAAGACGAAGCGCATCGTAGCCGTAGTCGTGGTGCTCGCGTTGCTGGCGATCGCGACGGCCGCGGCGGCGGCCGAGACGACCATCACCGTGAACGTCAAGAACGCCGTGGGCATGCCCCTGACGGGCGCGTCGGTCGTCGCCAAGTCGGGGACGCTCGCGGCGACGCCTTGCACGACCGCGGCAGGGAAGTGCGTGATCAAGAAGGTGATCACGGGCAAGACGTGGACCGTCGTCGCCAAGGACCAGAACGGAAAGACCGCCGCGTGGAGCGGTGTCGTGAGCGGGGCGAAGACGATTACTATACAGATCAAGTAGTCGATACTTCCATCGCCCGCCCTCCCCGCGCGCTCGCTCCCCCATCGAGAAGGTTTCGTGAGCCTTCCGGCAACCACCGCTTGCTTCGAGCTGTGGAAATTATGGTACTATCACCCCGGTTCCGAAATCGATTCCGTCGTGCTTCATGGAGGAGATGATGAATTTCTCGCGTCTTGTGAGGACGGTCTGCGCCGTGTTCCTGTCGCTGGTCCCGTTGGCAGCGTTCGGCCAGGACGATGCGGTGGTCGATTACGACGTCGAGTCCGCGGGGGTCGTCACGAGCGACGACGAGGCGGTCGCCGACGCGGAGCTCGGCGCGGGCGGCGACGAGATCATGGACTGGGGAGCTGCGGAGGAGGACGACGACCGCGCGAAGCTGAAGCCCTGGGAGTGGGGCGCGCGCAGGCACCACTCGAACCTCATCGGCACGACCGGCCTCCTCCACATGGCCGAGGCGGGCACCGGACCGGGCGGGACGTTCGGCATCGGCGCGCACATGACTTGGTTCAAGTACACGAACTATCTCATTCACAACGACGAGAACGTCGGGATGTGGGGCGGGCTGAACCTGCGGATCTCGTTCGTCGACTTCCTCGAGCTGCACTGGAACATCGCGGCCGCAGCGAACAGCAACGACAAGGAGACCCCGACTTTGTTCCAGTCGCTCGGCGACATGACGCTCGGCCTCAAGGGATCGCACACGTTCGCGCAGTGGTTCACGCTCGGCCTCGACGTGAGCGCCGTCTTGATGAACTCCGTGGGCGACGTCGCGGCCGACTTCTCCGGCACCTCGGTCGGGCTCGACGCGCTGTCGACGTTCGACTTCGCGCAGCTCAACAGGAAGCTCCCGCTGCGTGCGCACCTCCTGTTCGGCTACTACTTCGACAACTCCGCGAACCTCGTCGACGACCTCGAGAAGAAGTACGGCGGCTGCGGCTCGGACGGGCAGGGCGGCGCGAACTACGAGGGGTGCCTGTCGCCCATCGAGCGGACCGCGCTCGGCATCAACAGGAATGACCAGCTCCGGTGGGGGGTCGGCCTCGACGTGCTGTTTCCGTACATCTCCCCGATGCTCGAGTACCGGATGGAGATCCCTGTGAACCGCCAGGACTTCGTCTGCCCGCGCGACGCTCCGGGCAGCTACGATCGCTGCATGGCAGAGGAGGGGGCGCGCGGCTTCCGCCAGGTGATGACCGTCGGGGCGCGCGTGCTGCCGCCCATCGAGGATCTCGCGATCGACATCGGCGTCGACATCGGCCTCTCGGGCTACGCGCCGAGCGTCCACGAGCTCGCCGCGGAGGCGCCGTACCGCCTCATCTTCGGGCTGAGCTACAACATCGACCCGTTCCGGGAGCCGCCGCCGCCGCCGCCGCCGCCGCCCCCGCCCCCTCCGCCGCCGCCGCCGCCGCCGCCGCCGGCGCAGATCCTCGGCCTGGTGCACGTGGAGGGCTTCGTCGATCGGCCGATCCCGGAGGCGAGGGTGACGTACGTCGGCCAGGAGCTCAACCCGCAGGTCGCGGGGCGCGACGGCCGGTTCACGTCGTACCCGCTGCCCGTCGGCACCGCGTCCCTGCACGTCGAGGCGGAGGGCTTCGTGAGCAGGAGCTTCGAGGTCGAGATCCCCGAGACCGGCGAGCTCGAGCAGCAGCTCGGGCTCGTGGAGGAGATCAAGAGGGGGACGATCTCCGGGCAGGTGCTCGGCGAGGAGGACAAGCCGCTGAGCGGGATCGAGATCCGGGTCGAGGGGCCGACCGCCACGAACGTCGTCAGCGGGCCGGACGGCTCCTTCGAGCTCGAGGCGGACGACGGCGACTACATGCTCGTCGTGAACGCCGAGGGCTACCTCGCGAAGCGGATCCGCACCGACGTCAAGGCGGGGGCGAAGACGCAGATCCAGATCGTGCTGCGGGAGAAGCCGAAGACCTCGTCGGTCGTGGTCCGGGCGAAGGCGATCCAGATCAAGAAGAAGATCCAGTTCAAGACGAACTCCGACGAGATCGACCCCGTGTCGTTCAACCTGTGCGACGAGATCGCGGCGGTGATAGTCGAGCACGCGGAGCTCAAGCAGGTCGAGATCCAGGGGCACACGGACGACCGGGGCAAGCGCGACTACAACCTCGACCTGAGCGAGCGCCGCGCGGGCTCGGTGCGCCGGTACCTCGTCGACGCGGGCGTCGAATCGAGCCGGCTGACCGCGAAGGGGTTCGGTCCGGACAAGCCGCTCGCGCCAAATATCACGGCCGGCGGCCGCGCGAAGAACCGCCGCGTGGAGTTCGTCATCCTCGACAAGACCGAGTAGCGCCTCGGGCGTTCCCCACCTCCGAGAACAGTTGCGGCGAGGCGCCGCTTTCTGTTACCTCAGCCGAGCGGTTCTGGAACGAGCACGAGGGTAACGAGATGTCAGAGATCCGACTCCGCTTCGCACCGTCGCCGACCGGCGTCCTCCACCTGGGCGGCGCCCGGACGGCGCTCTTCAACTGGCTGTACGCCCGCCACACGGGCGGGAAGTTCCTCCTGCGCATCGAGGACACCGACCACGAGCGCTCGACCGACGAGTCGACGCGCGCGATCCTCGACGCCCTGCGCTGGCTCGGCATGAGCTGGGACGAGGAGCCGGTCATCCAGTCGCGCCGCCTCGATCAGCACAAGGAGGCGCTGCGGCAGCTGATCGACGCGGGCAAGGTCTACAAGTGCTACTGCACGCCCGAGGAGCGCGAGGCGATGCGCGAGAAGGCGCTCGCCGCCGGCAGGACGTTCATCTACGACGGCCGCTGCGACGGGCTCCCCGAGCGGCCGGGCGCGCCGTTCGTCTGGCGCTTCCGCATGCCCAAGACGGGCGAGACGGTCGTCGACGACATCGTGCAGGGCAGGGTGGTCACGCCGAACGCCGAGATCGAGGATCTCGTCATCGCGCGGGCGGACGGATCGCCGCTCTACAACTTCGTGGTGGTCATCGACGACGCGGCGATGGGGATCACGCACGTCGTGCGCGGCAAGGATCACCTCACGAACACGCCGAAGCAGATCCACATCTACCGCGGCCTCGGCCTGCCCGAGCCGCGCTTCGCGCACCTGCCGCTCATCCTCGGCCTCTCGAAGCGGCTCCGCTCGGCCGGCATCGAGGCGTACCGCGCGCAGGGCTACGTCCCCGAGGCGGTGAACAACTACATCGCGCGGCTCGGCTGGTCGTGCGGCGACCAGGAGCTGTTCACGGCGGCGGAGCTCGTCGAGAAGTTCGACCTCGCGGACGTCAACAGATCCGAGGGCGCCTTGAACCTCGAGAAGATGGAGTGGACGAACCAGCAGCACATCCAGCGCACGCTGCCCGAGCGGCTCGCCGCGCTCGCCCCGCCGTTCCTCGCGGCCCGCGGGATCTCCGTCGACGCGGCGGATCCGAAGCTCGTCGGGGCGTGCCGCACGGTCGCCGCGCGCTCGAAGACGCTCGTCGAGCTCGCGGAGAAGATCCGCTTCTACTTCGCGCCCGACGGCGCGCTCGCGTACACAGAGGACGCGGCGGCGAAGTTCCTCGACGTGGCGGCGCGCGGACGGCTCGCCGCGATGGCGGACGCGCTCGGCGCGATCCCCGAGTGGACCGAGGCCGCGCTCGAGGCGGCGGTCAAGGCGTTCTGCGAGGCGCAGGGGCTCAAGCTCAAGGACGTCGCGCAGCCGACGCGGGTCGCGCTCACCGGCGAGGCGACCGGCCCCGGGCTCTACGAGACGATGGTCGTGCTCGGCCGCGAGTCGTCGCTCGCGAGGCTGCGGCGCGCAGCGGCGAGGGGGTAGGCCTTGCGGCTCCGGGAGCTCCCGCTTCTGCCCGTCCGGTTCCTCCTTTGGCTCGCCCGCTGGCTCCTGCTCGATCCATGGCGCGAGCTCGACGGCGAAGCTGCCGCCTACCGTTCCGGCGAGGGCGCCGCGCTGTACACCAAGGACGCGCTCCTCGTCTTCTACATCTTCGCCGTCGTGACGATATCGCTCACCGTGCAGTGGTACTTCGGCGATCCGGACGCGTTCTACGCGATCCTGGCCTTCGTCGACGACCCGACGAGCCCCATCCTCCATCCCGTCCCCTACGCGATCGCGGCGGCGATCTTCAAGCCGGACGGCGGCGGCTCGGCGGTGCTCGCGCTCGCCACGAGCGAGCGCTGGGAGCTGTGGAACCTCCTGTACTGGGCGGCATGGCGCGTCATCGGCTTCCTCGTCATCCCGGCGATCGCGGTCGCCGTCCACCCGCGCCTCAGGTTCGCGGACACCGGGCTCAGCGCCCGCGGCTTCTCGAAGCACGTCTGGCTGTACGGCGTGCTGTTCGCGCCGGTGCTGATCGCCGTCGTCGTCGTCTCCTTCACGGACGAGTTCTCGACCTACTACCCGTTCTACGGGGAGGCGCACCGCTCGCTCTTCGACTTCGGCGTGTGGGAGGCGTTCTACTTCGCCCAGTTCCTGTCGCTCGAGTACTTCTTCCGCGGCTTCATGATCCAGCCGCTGCGCCGCATCATGGGCTCGTCGTCGGTCTTCGCGATGGTGATCCCGTACGTGATGATCCACTTCGACAAGCCGATGCTCGAGTGCTTCGCGGCGATCATCGCTGGCGTCGTGCTCGGCACGCTGGCGCTCCGGACCCGGTCGATCTGGGCCGGGTTCCTCATCCACGTGAGCGTCGCGCTCTCCATGGACGTCGCGGCGATCCTGCAGACGCACGGGATCCCCTGGCGCTGATTTCGCTGCCGCCGGCCCCGGAAGCGCGCGATAATGCCCTCATGAAAAAGATAGAGGCTTTCTTCATTGTTCTGTTCGGCGTCCCCGTCCTGCTCGCGCTCCAGGGTTGCTGGATGATGGCTCCGTGGGGCGATCACGGCCACGGGACGGACGCGGACACCGATTCGGACTCGGACTCCGACAGCGACACCGAGTGCGAAGAGACGGTCATCACGGTCCTCAACGACCCCGCGCGCGTGCTGATCCTCCTGGATCACTCCTCGTCCATGGCGGGCACCAACTGGGACATCGCGCGGAGCGCCATCGGGGATCTCCTCTCGACGTTCGCCTCAAGCTCCATCGAGTTCGGCCTGGACACGCTGCCGGACCCCCAGGTCGGCGAGTGCTCGGTCGAGGCGCCGGTAGCGGTCGACTGCGGCCCGGGCACGGAGGCCGCCATCAACGGCGCGCTCGCGGGCATGTCCACGTTCGTCTCCACGCCGCTCTACGACGCGATGGCCGAGCTCACCGAGCCGGGCTACGCGCCCGGGTGCATGGAGACGGAGCACGCCAAGCACCTCCTCCTCATCGCGGACGGCGAGGACTCCTGCTCGACCGCGACGCCGGGGGACTTCGCCGCGCTGACGAGCGCCCTCGTGGGGATGGGCGTCCGGATCACGGTGGTCGGGTTCAACGTGAACATCGACTCCGGACAGCTCGAAGCGATCGCGGCCAACGGCGGCACCGAGTTCACGTCGTACCTCAACGCGAGCGACGAGTCGTCGCTCAACGCCGCGCTCGGCGCGATCGCGGACTCCGTCGACAGCTGCCTCTTCACGATCGCCTGGCCGGCCGCCTCGGCCGAGCCGGGGCTCGTCAACTTCTACTTCGACGGCCTCCCCGTCCCCATGGACGAGGACTGCTCGACCGGCTTCGGCTGGCGCTGGGCCGGCGAGGCGCACACCCAGATCGAGTTCTGCGAGGGCTCCTGCGAGCTGCTTAAGGACGGCGCGATCGGCGAGCTCCGGGCGACCTTCGGGTGCGAGACGATCGGCGGGTAGGTTAGAGGCTCACTCCGGCGGCTCGGGGGCGTCGGAGATCGCGGCCACGCCGGCGCCGCCCGGGTAGGCGAAGCTGACGTCGTTGTCGTGCCCGGCGACCGAGATCGAGAGCGGATCCTCGGACTCGATGACGTGGCGTCCCGGCGCGAGCTCGACGTGCACGTACTGGTACTCGACGCTGTCGAACGTCCCGAGCGGCGAGAAGGTCGCGCCGATGGGCGCGCCGTCCAGGTTCACGGGAGCCGCGCTCCCGCGCACGACGGTGACGAAGTTCGTCTCGTAGCCGTCCGGCACGAGGAAGACGTACTCGGTCTGGAGCTGATCGACCGCGGGCAGCACGAGCATCGACGGGTCGCCGGGGTACGAGGTCAGGATCCCGCCGAACTCCTGGTTCGAGAGCAGGAACTGGGTCACGGAGAACGTCTTCTCGGGATCCGAGGACGAGACGACGAACGGCAGGTCGGTCACGATCTCGGCGGTCTCGTACGCGTCGAGCGTCGCGGGCGCGCCGGCGGGTGCCGACGGGGTGTAGACGAGCTCGGTGCCGTCGAACCCGGCGCTCAGGCGGTAGACGCTGCGGCAGTTGCCGTTGCCCTTGGCGTCCGCCGCTGGCGGGACCGCGTACGCCGCGCCCCACGACTCGAGCGGCAGCATCTGGTGCTCGACGTGATCCGCGCAGCACTTGGTCGTCGTGGACGGCTCCGAGGTCGCGACGCTGCCCGAGAACACGGCGATCTTCTTGTCCGCGGCGACGCGCGTCCCGTGCAGGGTGCCGAGCGCGTCGAGCCCGCCGGCGATCGCGGTGAGCACCTGCCCGCGGTTCAGGACGACGTCCTGGTAGGCGCCCGAGTAGAGCGCGTTCGTCGGGTAGAGCGTCACCGTGGTGGCGTCCTCGGTCGCGACGACCGCCACGAAGCCGCCGGTGTTGTCGGAGTTCGCGGAGAACGCGTCGGCCGCTACGAGGTTCGCGGAGCCCGTGATCGCCGTGTAGTCCTGCGAGAGCACGCGCTCCGGGAGCAGGAGCGACGCGTCGTTCGAGTACACGGGAGAGGTGTTGTCGAGCGGGTTGAACTGGTACGCGGCGATCGGGATGTCGCTCTCGATCCGGAACGCGATCCCGTCGCTCGTCGTCGCCGCGGGCACGATGCTCTGCGTGTTCGGCAGCGCGAACGTGACGATGTCGTTGGTCGGCACGCTCTGGGTGGCGAGCGGCGTGGCGCTCGAGCCGGAGTAGACCGAGACCGTCGCCGGCACGTCGTTGGAGACGTTGGCCACCACGACCGCGAACTGCTGATCCTGCGGCACGACCGCGAGCGGCGCGTCGGTCACGTTGGGCAGGTCCACGGCCCAGAACGAGCAGCCGAGGTTCGTGTCGCCCACGTCGTTGCACGGATCCGTGTCGCCGTCCGAGTCGGAGTCCGTGTCCGTGTCGGAGTCGGTGTCGGTGTCGGAATCCGTGTCTGTGTCCGTGTCGCCGTCCGTGTCGCCGTCGGCGGCCGCGCGGCCACCCGACTCGCAGCCGAGCGCGCCGACGGCGAGCGCCGCGGCGAGCGAGAGGACCGCCAATGACCAGAGCCGCATTCGGGGACGCATCCTGACCTCCTCGGTGAATGTGCCGAGGCGATCATACCCGATCTGCGGGAACTTGGTGCCGGATCAGGAGAACAAAAGCGCGAACAGGCCAGGGCGCGCGGAGGAGCCCGCCGTCCGGCTGAATTCTTATGCAGCGGCACAAACGCGCCTCGCCGGTGTCAACGCCCTTGCAACCGAGGCGCCCGCGAGAGAGGATCCCGAGCACCATGAAGGACGAGAAGCTCCGGCAGCCCGTCAACCGCATGCACCTGCTGTACGCCATGGCGCCTATCGCCATGCTGGTCTTCCTCGCGGTCACGCTCATCCACGGCTTCTCGAAGATCGGCGACCGGCCCGCGCCCGCGCCTTCGACCGTGCCGGCGCCGAAGGCCGCCGCGCTGCCGGGGCGCGCCCCCGGACCGCCGGCCGTCCCACCCGCGCGCTGCCTCTCGTGGAGCGGAGGCTACGCGGCGGTCCGCGAGCGGCTGCGGCCGCTGCACAGGGCGCCGGAGGTATCGAGGCCCGGAAAGCGGCTCGTCGCGGACGCCGATCTCGGGCAGACGTTCGAGCTCTGGCGGGCGAGCGCCCCGGCCGAGGCGCGCGGCGCGCGGCGCACGATCTACGTCCAGCCGATCGGCGCATTCACGCCCGCCGAGGAGCGGGTCGTGGCGCTCACGGCGGAGCTGCTCGGCGTGTACTTCGGCCTGCCCGTCACGCGGCTCGCGCCGCTGCCCGTGGACGCCGCGTGGCCCAAGGAGGCGCGGCGCGCGGACAAGAGCTGGGGACCGGATCAGCTCAAGGTCCCCTATGTCCTCGAGAAGCTCCTCGCCCCGAGGATCGCGGGCGACGCCGTCGTCGTCCTCGGGCTCACCGCGCACGGGTTGTGGGAGGGCGATGACCTGACGTTCAGCTACGGCCGGACGTCGCCGTCCGAGCGGGTCGCGATCTGGTCGCTCGCGCCCAACGGCGAGCTGGGACGCGATCCGGAAGCGCAGGAGGAGCACGTCCGCCGCACGTTCAAGACGGCGGTCCACGAGATCGGCCACGTGCTCTCCATCGAGCACTGCACGGCGTACGTCTGCGCCATGCGCGGCGCGGAGGACATGGCCGGCGTCGATCTCCGGCCGCTCTGGCTCTGCCCCGAGTGCGAGGCGAAGCTGCTCGCGGCCACGGGCGTCGATCCGCTGTGGCACTACGAGCGGCTCGTCGGGTTCTTCCGGGAGCTCGGGATGGGGGAGGAGGCGTGGTTCTACGAGCGCGCGCTCTTCGCGGTCCGCGGCGTCCCGGGGCTCGAACCGCCGTTCGTGGCGGGGGTCACGAGGGTGGTGGATTCCCCGGTGTGCGCGCCGGCAGGCGTCAGTCCTGCGGGGTCTCGAGCTGGAAGGGGTAGGTGACGATGACGACGCCCCCGCCGTCCGGCTGCGGGAACGTCCACCGGCGCACGGCCAGGGCGATGCACGCGTCAAGCGCCGCGCTGCCCAGCGTCGACTCCTTCGCGACCGCGGTCTGCACCGCGCCCATCCCGTCGATGACGAACTGGACCGACACGCGGCCGGTGACGTCCGGGCGCGACGCGAGCTCGCGCTCGTAGCAGAACTTCACCTCGTTCAGGTGGCGGTGGACGACTCGGCGGATCGTCTCCTTGGACAGGGAGCCCTTGACCACCGCCCCGGTGTTGATCGGCCTGACCGGGTTCCCGGGCTTGCGGACGCCGTCGCGTGGATCGCCGATGTCGCCGTACCTCTTGCTCGGGCCGTGGCCGTCGCGCCCGATCGTGTCGAGATCGCCAACGCCGATCGTTTCGGTGCCGTCGCCGCCGCCGCCGCGTCCCGTGCCGTGGACGCCGAGGCCACCGTAGCCGAAGCTGTCGCCGAACCTGTTCCCCATGAGATCGCCGAGCGCGTTCTCCGGATCCTGGCCGAACGCCGAGTCGGCGCCGAACGGCGACACCGGCGCGTTCGCGGCGGTGAGGTAGCTGAGGATGCCCGCCTCGCGCGCCATGTCCCGCTGCAGCCGAGGGGTCGGGTTGTCCCGCAGGCCCTTGATCGCGTACTTGGCGTGCGTCACCCGGGCGTCCCGCTTCCCCATCTGCCCCTCCTCGTCCCTGGCGCGCTTCCCCTCGCTCCCGACGTCCTTCTCCTTCTCGGCCGCCTCCTTCTTCTGCTGCTCGAGCGGCACGTACGTGACGCCCTTGTCCATGCCGTCGCCGAGGTCGAGCGACATGGCGAGCAGATCCGGCACGTCGAAGAACGCGATGGCGACGACGAGGAAGTGGAACGCGAGCGACGCGCCGCCGAAGACGTGGTTGTCTCGGCTGAGCTTGAAGGACGCGGTGAGCGGCCGCGGCGCGGGGACGGACTTGGCGACGAAGCCGAAGCCGCCGAGCTCCGCGACGGCGATCGCGCCGGCCGGAACGAGGACGCGCATGCATCCGGGCGTCTCCTCGCTCGGGTGGCTCTCCCCGGCCGCGGCGAGCTCCGCGAACGACGCGCGGCGGCCGCCCTCGGAGGTGACGTCCCCGGCGGCCCCTGGCGGGAGCGTGAGCTGCGCGCCGCCGCCGGGCAACGCCGCGACGAGCGGCAGCTCCGCGAGGCCGCCGAGCGTCTCGGCGGGCACCTGCAGATCGCACTTCGGATCCTCTCCCACGCGGAAGCGGGAGGGCGCCTTGCCGTCGGCGCGCAGCACGTCGACCCGGATGACGGTGCCGCGCCACGTCGTGATGAGCTCGATCACCCGCCGCGACTCGTCCTCCAGCGCGGCCGCGTCCACACGGAGCTCCGGCCGTGTGATCACCTTGATCCTCTTCGCATTCGTGTTCATGTGGCACCCTCGTTCTGTGCGGATCGCCAGGCGATCGCGCGGCTCCGATCCCCGCACCGAGGCCTCCGCCCGCGCCGACGTCCCGGCCGTGACGCCGGCGCGCAACCCGACCCCCGCATTTTTCCCTGATCCGCTCTCGCGGCGACCTCGTGCGACGGTGTAGACACCGCGAGGCCCGGAAGGGTTCCCGAAATCCGGCGGTTCGCGCAGGAATCGGCCCAACGCGGCGCCGCGATCCTGTAGACTGGGGGACAGCGGCCGTGCGCCGCACGACCAAAGGGGGTTTCATGTCGGGTTTCGGATATCGGGTGCGCTTCGCGACCGTCCTCGCGTTCGTCCTCGCGACGGCCGGCTGCGAGGGGGTG